>MFVN01000046.1:657-11454 GCA_001786095.1 Candidatus Nomurabacteria bacterium RIFCSPLOWO2_02_FULL_42_17 | reverse complement strand
GCCTTGCGATTTCGCCTGCTGGCGAAATATCGCTCCGGCGTTCGATTCCCTAGCCAAAGCTCCGCTTTGGCTTGCGGTCAAAACTTCGTTTTGACCCCACCGGGAATCGAACCCGGATTTGAAGCTTGAGAAGCTTCCGTCCTGACCGTTAGACGATAGGGCCACGTCTTAAATTACAACAAACTTATCTTTTAAGCCACTCCTGTTCCTGGCGGACCAAAAGTTTTTCTTTATCTTCGGGACGCGCCATAATTTCTTCCACCGCGCGTTCCATGCGCATGCTTTGCGAGCCCTTTATTAAAACCAGATCCCCTTTTTCCAACATTCCTTCTATAAATTTTCCCGCCAGACGCGCGTCTTCAAACTCTTTTATTTTCCCCGAATCAAAGTTAATAGCCAACGCCCCATCAATAAAACCATGCGCCCGCTTGCCTACCACCACCAGAGTATCGACAATTCCAGCGGCTTTCCGTCCGGCCGCGCGGTGAGCTTCAACCGTATGTTTGCCAAGTTCTAACATATCCCCCAACACCGCCAGCTTGCGCCCTGAACATTTTATTTCACGCAAAGTTTCCAAAGACGCGTCCAATGCCGTCGGCGAAGAATTGTAAGTATCATCTATTATCCAAGAACCCTTCAATCCCTCGATAAGCCGCATACGTCCCGGTGGCGTGTCATAACGCCGTAAGGCCTCAACGGCAGAAAGTAAATTAATTTTTTGCCCATAGGCAAAAGCTAAAGCCGCTAAACCGGCATAAACATGATTTTGCCCAAAAACATCTTCCATATTCACCGGCAAACTTTTACCATTACAATCAATTCTAAAATTTATTCCTTCAGGAATTACTTCATCCTTGCGATATAAAATGTTTGACTGGGAAGCGACTACATCCGCTTCCGTTGAAAACCCGAAAGTAATCGCGCGTTGATTCACGCTTTTTCTCAATTCCAGAACTTTCGCGTCATCGGCGTTAAGCACCAACAATCCGTCTTTTTTCAAGGCCTTTAAGAGAAAACTTTTCTCTTCAATAAGGTGGCTGATTGATTTAAAAAATTCTATATGCACCGGCAAATTCCCGAAGCGCGTAAAAATCACCGCATCAATCTTAAGCCAGCGCGCGAGTCGGCGCATATCGCCCGGATGACCAACCCCGACCTCCAATACCAACCATTCCGGATAGGGTTCCCGCCCAATAAGAAGAAAGAGACCGTCAAAAAGATTGCGCAACCATAATATGGGATTGTTCCAAGCATTATCACAACCCAGAATCGTAAGTGGTAGGCCTATTTCGCTGTTATAACTTTTCTGACTTTTGCGCACAAAAAAAGAATGCGATAAAACCGCAAAAACCGCGTCTTTAGTGGAAGTCTTACCGACTGTTCCGGTAACAGCTACAATCTTGGGCCTAAAGCGCGCTAGAACCAATCGCGCCTCCCATTCCAAAAGAAAAACTATAATTTTTTTAACTAAGTTTTTTATCATCAGCGATCTGGTGAAACCTCATAATAGTTTATCAGAAAACGCGCGGTTTTCATCATTGAAGGGGTAAGCGAACTGGCGGCATATTGAACACCCTTAGGATTTTTAAGATAAAAGAAAACTAAAAATTGCGGATCATAGGCCGGAAAATAAGCAAACATTGAATGAAGATGTTGATCATCATAATAACCGCGTCCGTCTTCTTTGGCAACTTGAGCTGTGCCGGTTTTGGCCGCTACGCTGTAGTTTTCTATTTTAGCCGTACCGCTTGAAAGGTTATCTGCAACCCCAACCAACATGCGAGTTATCGTTTCCGAAGTTTCCGGTTTAATAACAGCCGTGATGCTTGGCGGATATTCTAAAACTTTTTCAGGTCTGCTATCATAATGTATTTTTTCAACTAAATGCGGAGTGACTAAATATCCACCGTTACCAAGCGCGGCAAAAGCCCGCGCGGCTTGAATAGGCGTCAAGGCGACACCTTGGCCGAAAGCAGCCGTAGCGTATTCTAAATCGCGCTTGCTGTAAAGATTTTGAACTGAACCATTAACTTCCCCGGGCAAATCAATTCCTGTCGGCTGTCCTAATCCGTAAGCAAACAAATAATTACGCACTTGATCCTGTCCCATTTTCCCCGCTACAAACACCATACCAGTATTAAGTGATTTATTTAACACTTCTTGCATATTCACCTTTCCTCTGCCCTTGCCGTCAAAATTTTCAATCACTTTGTTATGCACAATCACTGATCCCGTATCCTGATAAGTGGTTTCGGGCGTAACCGCTCCAATATCCAAAGCTCCCGACATAACTAACGGCTTCATAACCGAACCAAATTCAAAAATATTTTCCACTGATGGATTAACGAAAACCGAAAGATCTTCTTTGGAAAAATCATTAGGATCAAAATCAGGCTTACTGCTCATAGCATAAACCGAGCCGGTTTTGGGATTCATAATAATCGCGCCGGCTAAATCAACTTTCCAAGTTTCTCTTAGGTTTTTTAATTCATTTTCTAAAAAACCCTGAACAGAGGGTTCAATGGTAAGTATTAAATCGCCTTCCTTACTGCTTTCACCAAGAAGAGATTTACTAATGTTGGCAAAAACTTCGGCAAAAAAATTCACATTTAAACTTTCTCGTCCACGCGCCAGCACATCCTCATAAGAACGTTCTATGCCATAACGGCCGGAAAATTCATCACCCTTAAAACCCATAATTCCCAAAACATGCGAGGCTAAATTAGCACCCGGATAAAAACGCCATTTTTCCTTAAAGACCGAAACGCCCGGCAGATTGAGAACAGCCACGCGATCCGCCAGTTCTTTAGTTAAACGATGGACAACTTCTTCATAACTGTCTTTTTTAGCTATTGTTTTCAAAAATTTATCTTTATCGAGATCTGTAATTTCAGAAAGCGCCAAATACACGGCCTCCGGATCGGAAATTTTATTTGAATTTATAGCAACCTTAAAACCAGTAGTTACTACGCCCCCGCCTAAAAGATCGCTGTTCTTTTTTTGGAAAAAAATTGAACCACGTTCGAAAGCATAGTTGGAAGGAGTGATATATTGCTCGCCCGCGCGCTCACGAAACCATTCACCGTGCACAACTTGCACAAAAAAAAGCCTGGTTATAAGAAGTAGGCCAAAACAAACTACAAAAAAAATAATCGTCGTTATACGAAATCTAAAAAGACGATTAGAGTTCATTACGAACTATTGAAATGTTTCCAACCAGCGCCGCGCGCCGGGCAAAATATATCTTCCGAGCCTCGGAAAAACCTAGATTTTGGGCATAATTAAGATCAATATTATTATCGGCAGAAATGTATCGCAGTTCTAATTCAGAAACCTCGGCCGTCAAGGCGCGAAGCGAACCCTCGGCCGCGCGACGGGCAATTATATTTAAAATTATTCGGCTTGTAAAAAAAATGTAACTTAAAAAGAGAGCTAATAAAAGCGTAACCAAAACCTTAAACACCCGGCGTTCCAGATTATGATTATTCACGATATTGGTTTTTAGGGCTATAGTTTTGACTGTCATATTTTTTCCAAAATTCTTAACTTAGCGCTGCGCGAACGCGGATTAAGAACCAATTCCGCTTCAGAAGCCATGACGGGCTTCTTGTTAATAAGCCAAGCTTTTTTACCGCGCGCTAAACCGGCAAAAAATTTTTTAACAATACGATCTTCTAAACTGTGAAAACTAATAACAGCTATGCGGCCACGTGAAGCAAGTTTTTCAAAGGCCTGTTCTAGACCGAGTTCTAAACTTTTCAATTCTTCATTGATTGCTATACGTAACGCTTGAAAAGTTTTGGTGGCAAAATGAACACGGCCATAGCGATAAGCGTTAGGCACGGCAAAACGTATGATTTCAACCAACTGGCCAGTAGTTTCTATCGGACGAATTTTTCTAGCTTCAACAATTTTTTTTGCAATTGAGCGCGCGTAACGTTCTTCCCCGAATCCCCGTATAACGATTTCCAGGTTTTCCTCTTTCCAATCATTAACCGCGTCATGGGCCGTGAGCCCTTGGTTTTGTGAAGAAAAAGTCATTAATAATGGCTCATCGCGTCGAAAAGAAAATCCCCTACCCGATCCTTCGATTTGCCAAGAAGAAAGTCCTAGATCAAAAATTACTCGATTTATCTTTTTAACTTTCAGCTCATCTAAAACTTTTTTTAAATCGCGAAAGTTGGCGGTGAAAACCGCGGCATTGCAATTTTGTAACTTGGCGCCAGCTTGTTTAACAGCATATTCGTCCGCGTCCAAACCGATAAGGACAATTTTATTTCCAAACTGTCGGCAAATTTCTACTGAATGTCCGCCCAAACCGACGGTACAATCAACAACTACATCGCCTGCTTCAATTGCTAAACCCTCTATTGTTTCCTTTAAAAGAACTGGCTTGTGTTCTCCCATTTTTATAACACTCCGGCACTGCCTAATTTTTCAGCCAAAGCGTCGGCCTGCTTCTCAACAACTTGTTTGTATTCCACCCAAGCTTGTTCGTTCCATATTTCCACTCGATTCTGAACTCCGATTAGAACTATCTTGTTTTTCAGACCAGCGCGCGTTTTGAGAAAATCTGGAATTAATATGCGCCCTAGCGCGTCGGTTTCGGCTTCAATCGCTTGCCCGAACATAAAACGGCTGAAACTGCGATTGTCGGCTTGAAGCATTGAGGACTCGGAAAGTTTATTCGAAACTTTTTGCCACTCCTTGGGAGTAAAAAGAGCTAGGCAATTATCTAAACCGGGAGCAACCACAACCGTCTTGCCAAGTTCCTTGCGAAATTTAGCCGGGAGGGCTACCCGGTTCTTGTCGTCTAAACTGTGGATATATTCGCCAATTAACATAAGGTTATTTTAAGTTTTCCCCACTCTTTTCCACTTGCCACTAATTATACACCACTTTATACCACCGCAAGTCATGGCTGTGGAAAACTAAAATCCTCGCCAAATTATTGGCGGGGATTTTAGTTTAGCACCAGCGCCTAAAGCACTGGCTGGCCAGTGCTTTAGGCGCTGGTGGACTTAACAAATTTGCGCAAAAGCCAAAGTTTATATAAAAAAGGACGACAAATTAAATCTATCGGCGCGGAGTATTCTAAAATATTGCCTTCCATAAATTGCTGTTTGAAATCGGAGATTCCCTTCCAATCAGTATAATTTTTATCCTTGCCAAAACCACCAAAACTAACCGATGAACAACCACGACGTTTAATTTCTTCAATTCCCTTCCAGCGCGAAAGGTAGGTAGCTTTAAAATTTCGTAATTCATCAGATGAACCGGTAAAAACAAAAGTGGCCGTTTTTCCGAATATTAAAACAAAGTTTATAACCAAAACCTTACTTTCTGTTCCGGTTACCACTAAAAAGGCATTTTTATCTTTTACCGTGCAATCAAAAATAGCTTGATAGTATTCTTTGGGATGAAGCGCGAAACCGCCACGCGCGGCGGTTTGTAACATTAAATTGTAAAAATCTTCAAAATAATTTTGCATTTCGGTTACATTAATAATTTTAGACTGAACCCCCTTGCGTTCCGCCAATCCGATATTGTAGCGGGTCTTGGGATGCATTTTATTTAAAAGCACGGAAATATCCGAATTCAAATCTACTAGCCATTCAAAACACGGCTGGAAAACAGCCGAACGGTGCGTCCAAATCGGCGCGGAATAAAAAATTGACGGAGTGTTTCCGGGCGGGCCTGCCCGACCGAACAATCTTTCGGGCGGGAAAAAATCAAAACGCGCGAAAATAGCTTTTTCTTCACTACATAATTTAAATAAACATTCACGGAAAAATGTCCAGAAATCTTTTTCTAAATCTTGAGTAATAATTGGACCGTGCGGAATATACAAATAACTTAAACCGAATGGTAAGGTAAATTTTATTACTTGAAAAAAAGCCATTACGCCCTCGGCACTCTCAATTTTAAAGCGTCGCACCGAGCGACCAAATTCTTTTTGCCATTCGCCGTAAAAAAATCCCTGCGTAAAAGGTGTGTCGGAAACCAAACTTAAAACATCAAAGTTTTTCTCTTCATAAGCTTCAATTAAATTAAAACCATTTTTATCTAAATTATTCATATTTTTCTATTAACCTATTCGTACGAATAAGACAATCAATACACCTCCTGCTGATAACACTTCTCACAATACGGTATAAAACTTTTTTCTCGCGGATTCCAAATTGATTCTATGGTTTTTCCGCATTTGGCGCAAACCGTTTGATATTTTTTCCCCGATGGCGCAAGTCGAAACATATCTCCCATACGGATGGATGGATGCATCGTGGGTAACGGCAATTTCATTCTCCGATAAAATTCAAGTTCCGACACAATAATACGAAACGGCCGGTTGGCGATTTCACATTTGATGCCGTAATTTAGAATGTCGTCGGTTGTGTTTTCAATTGTCTGTGGAATATCATTAGCGGAAATTACGGGCGTATTGCCGACATTTGTTTCCGGCTCTCGAGCCACAAAACCGCCAAGTTTTTTTATTTCTTCATCCGCCAGCGGATACGCGATTTGGGCCATAGAAAAATTATACGCTTGGGCGGAAAACTCAAGGCCGAGCCCGTCTTCATATTCTCCTCTTTTTAACATTTCCTCCTTAATATCATCCATCAGCGTAAAATATTCTTCGGGAGAATACTGCGTGTTTAAAACACAGTGAGACTTGCTTTGTAAACCGAAACACATAAAGCAATGGCTTAAATTTTTAGAGTTGAATATAAACTCCGAATCGTTGCAAAATTTGGATGAAACGGAAAAACGAACATTGGAAGACTGCGAACCGATGTTAATCGCGCCGTAAAGCATGCTTGAATGCCCGCCGGAAAACAGAAAATCCATGGAATCCTTGTGCGAGAGCGCGCCGTCGGCGTGACGTATATTTTCACTATGATCAGCATCTACCACATCAAAGATATTCCGGCTGTGTGTAATTCCCGTGCCGGAAACGTTCGTTGAAGCAATATTGCGCGACGCGTTCATGGGAAGTTCCACCACCAGCGCCCAGAATTTTTTCTTGTACTCGGAAAGCGCGGTTATGGAAATCGGATAGATTGATTTCATAAAAGATTCATAATCCTCTTTGGAAAGTTGCCGGTTGTAAACATGGTATTTGGCGTTTCGCAAATTTACACAGCCAAAGCAAAAATCACACCCCTTACAGTCAAAGAGAAACATACTATTCGTGCAATTTTTAGAAAAATATATGAAAGAAGATTTATACAGATGGTCGGAATATAAACTGCCGTACACGAACTCTGAATCTTGAATCGCGCGAGAATCCATGACATTGCGACTTTTATTTACAAGATTGGAATACCAAACATCCTCCGAATTATAACAACCCATCACATAATATCCGTTTTTAAGATTCCTTCCGCCGTTTGAATATTCGCTGTTTATGCTTGAGGGATCGCGATTTAAAAAGGAAGGCATGGGAAATTTTTTCCGAAGGGCAAAAAGCGTTTCCAGCGGGCCTGTTTCTTTTTTATATTTCACTCCGAAGGAAAAAGCGTCAAAATCATCAGAAATAAAATATTGATAATCATACACGGGGAAAGGGCACTCTTCCGGTAAAATGGAAATCATCAACTCATTGTGGTCGGGCGCGTTACACGGGCGGTTGAAAAGTTGGATCATATTCATATGCACAAGTCGGCGCATTCTCCGACAAGTCGGGCAATAATTCGGTGGCGGAACACGAAGCATTTTTAAAAAAGATATATCCTCGGCGGTAATTTCAAATTCCCCTTCGCAATGCATATGCTCTTCGCGCCACTTACAAGTCCGCGTGTGCGGCTCGAGATTTTCTAAGATTTTATCCAATAATTCGTCAAATCTGGGTGTTCGGGATTCCATACTTTAATTATAGGTCATATTTTAATTATAGGACAAGGAGATAAAAAAATCTGATTTATCTATTCTACAATTCCCTGCCTGCCGGCAGGCAGGTATAGAATATAAGAATAGTTCATAATCAATACACCTCCTGCTGGTAGCATTTCTCGCAGTAAATAATCGGGGCGTAAGATTCGGTATAAATCGTTTCCACTTCAATATTACATTGGGAGCAATTTCGCTTGATTATTTTTAATAGAGGACGTTTGTCTAATCGGCGCTTATGGCGAACATCAAAACATACTCGCGGAAGCGGTAAGTCCATTCTGCGATAAAAATTCAATTCATCTAGAATTATACGATAGGCACCGACGGAATAGGGCTTATCTTTGTCCGCGCATTCTATAACTTCATTTAATACTGAATCATTTACCTCCATTATTGTTTCCGGTAAATTTAAGCTTTTTATAGTTGTTTCATAACTTTTCTTTTCTCTTTCTTTCCATTTATATCCGCGCGCTAATGCTTCTTCTTTAGTAATTGGATAAAAATCTATAGCCGCGGTTTCATTATAAGCAAAGCAAGATAAATCATCCGGAAAATTCTCACCAAAACCGTATTTTATGCCTTGTTTATCAACATAAGGCATTTGCTTCATATGTTCAATAATTTGGGGTAAAAGTACTTCATATTCTTCTTTGCTGTATTTTTTGTTCAAAATGGAATATTCACCCTTTTTCAAGCCAATACAGCCAAAGCAATAGCTGGAACCGGGACAAGAATCGCAATAAATCAGGTTATGCGCGCCCATCCAGCACTGCGTGCAGAAAGAAAGCCGAGAAGAATTTATTCCGCAATTCTCCGATTCGTAAATAAGCTCTGCTGATTTGCCCCATTGAAAATAATCCATACAATCTTCCGCGTCAAAAATATAATAAAGGTATTTTCCATCTTTCACATTCAAACACCAAAAAGAATTTTTTATATTTTGGCAGTTGGTAAACCAATTGCCGGAAATATTGTTTGACTTTAAAGACATAATAAACCTTTGAGGAAACCGTTTTCTGAATCCGGAAAATCTTTCTTCCATTTCCGCCAAGCCAGCAACGGTGTTTAATTTTAATTCTTTTAATTTTTCAAAATATTCTTCTTTTATATAACGCTTATTAAAAATACAATACTCTTGATTTCTTAGATTTACACAACCAACACAATTGACACAGTTACGGCAAGCGTATAAGAACATAGAATCTACGCATTCCTCACTCTCTTGAGAAAATCTGGTTTTATAGCACTGGTTGCAATCTATGCACTCGTAGCACAATTCGCAGTCCGATACTCCAAAACAATCGCAACAATTTGTAATGTTTTTTCCTATATAACTGTAGAAGGAATCAACGCTTTTGCTCATCCTGAACACCATATAAGAATTTTTCATGTCATGTACCCTATGCGTGTATTCGCTGTTCACCGATTGGCCTTGGCGAACCAAAGACATTTTCGGAACTTTTTTTTGCAATTTCCTAAATTGCTCAAAGAAGGGCAGAGAAAAATCATATTTCATTCCATATTGATAAGGATCCCATCCGTCCCCATACCATTCTTTCGGATGATATACCGGAAACGGAGCATCTGCCGGATACATGCTTAAAATTTTTTCACCAGTCAGATCACAGGTTCTGTAATAAAGAACCCTTTCATTTGTACTGGTCATTCGTCTCGATGAACGGCACCCCGGACAAAAAGTCGGCGGAGGGACAGAAATTTTTTCGTAGAAAGAAAAGTCATCGGGTTCGATGGTGAAATTTTGCTTACAGTTTTGGCACTGTTTAGTTTCTGCTTGCATGCTTCTATTTTAAACCTCGCTTCCCAAAAACACAAACAAAGCGCAAATTCAGCAACTTAGCATTAGTATACGATCGTAGCTTAATGCTAAATGTCAAAGAGCATCTTTGACATTTCAATACACCTCCTGCTGGTAGCATTTTTCGCAGTAAACAATCTCCGGCCGGTCGGGGGCATAGTTGGTAATTATTTTTTTGTCGCACTTGACGCAGTGGCGGTTCCAAAATTTCATCGGTCCGCGACGGAGGATTCGATCGGTATGACGGCAAAAAAAGCATTTCCTAGGCAAGGGTAGATTCATTCTTCGGTAAAATTGAAGTTCATCCGGAACAATTTTGTAGTTTCTATTGCAAGAAATACAAGCTAAAATTTCTTCAATGATATTGTCCCCGATATCTTTGATATGATCGGGGATCTGGTCCGGTTTTAAGGTTTCCCTTCCTTCCGTTTTCTGCAGATTATCTTTCCATCGGAAACCTTGCGCTAAAGCCTCTTCTTTAGTCAAGGGCATATTGTCTTGGGCAACCGTTTCGTTATAGGCGAAAGGCGACAATTCCGGTGGCATAAATAAGCCGTAGAGATTTTTTGATTTCAATTCCGCGATAATTTTCTCCCGCAATTTTTCGTATTCTTCTTTGGTGTATTGTTTGTTTAAAATGGAGTATTCTGCATTTCGTAAAGAATCGCAACCAAAGCAATTTTTATTTGATTTCATTAAAGAAAAACAATACTCTAATTCACTGCCATTTTCAATATTCATTGAACCAATAACGCGATAAGAATACCCGGTCGCCACACATTCTAAAAGCAATTCACTGTTATATCCAAACCCAATAATATCAAAACAATCGCGAGATTTTTTAGAAGCGAAGCAATTTTTGCAATCCTCACTTGATGTGACCTCAAAACAATTAAATAAATTTTTTCCTTCTGTTATATAATCTCCGACACAATTGACGGTTTTAAGATTATTATTCTCTCGATGCGGAAATTTCAGCGAAAAAGTTTCGAATTCTTTTCGGAATTTCTCCATCTCCGAATAACTACCCATAATTTTATCAACCCTTTCTTTATATTCTTCTTTGGAAAGAAGCTGATTGAAAAAAT
>MFVN01000046.1:0-625 GCA_001786095.1 Candidatus Nomurabacteria bacterium RIFCSPLOWO2_02_FULL_42_17 | reverse complement strand
AAACAACTAGTACAGCCGCTGCAATTTAGCATAAAAGCGCTATCCAGGCAGGCCGGGCTGTTCCTGCTCCAAATTATTCTGCTTGCTTTATGCGTATTTATAAGTTCATAGCCAAGTTCTATATTATTTGAAAAGTATAAATCAAGAGAGTCTTTGGAATTAATAACGCCCCTGGAATACATCACATTTTCATTTAAACCGCTATTAAAAACCATATAGCAATTCTTATTGCCGCCGGCCGTATTAGTATATTCACTATTAACATTTGAGCCCAATCCAGTGGTGATGTAAGTAGTCATCTTAGGAACTTTTTTAAACAATTCACCTAATTGTTCAAAGAATGGTTTTGATTCGTTGTAATCCATCGCATAATCCCGCGGGTCCCATGAATCAGATCGATAACAATCGTAACAATAAACAATATAAGACAATTCTGGATTATACATTGAAACAATTGATTTTCCGCATTTAGCGCATTTGCGGTCGGTGTAAAGAGTTGTTTCGTTACGCCCAATTGCCCGGCGTTTGAAGCGGCAGTCGGGGCATAAACTCGGCGCCGGCACGCCCATCTTTTCATAAAAACCAAAATCCTCCGGTTCAATGACAAAAGAATTCTTGCAATTCT
>MFVN01000045.1 GCA_001786095.1 Candidatus Nomurabacteria bacterium RIFCSPLOWO2_02_FULL_42_17 | reverse complement strand
CACTTTATATAAATTAAAATCCCCGTTAATATTATCAGAACCTGCTGGGGGGGTTGTTTTAGGTGAATAAGTATCAGCTCTTATGAAATAGGTTCCTCTGTCCACATCCCCAAATATATATTCTCCATTGAGATTACTTAGGGCTGTTTGAGTGGCTGGTTGAACTATTACTCCTCCAATTTCTTTGTATAATTCTGCGTTGATAAGTTCTCTTCTTGTTTCGCCAGCATCTAAAATTCCGTCAAAATCTTCATCGGTAAAAACGATACCAGAGATTTTACCATCCACAACCAGGGGTGGTAGTACTTCTCTAATAGAAATATCGTCTACCGGCATATAGAAAAGACTATAGCCACTACCAGGGGCGGGCATTCCATTTATAAAGAGATAGTCTAACGGCCTGGTAACACTGAAAACGAACTTTATATTTTGCCATTGCGAATTGTTTTGAATAGAATGTACACCATTCACCCCACCTATAAATTCCGCATTAACACCTTTAGTCGCAGGAATATCGTTAAGACCTATTATTATGTCTGGGTTAAAAGCAGTATGGCCGTATGTAGCATGTATATGCATATTAAATTCATATTGAACACCGGGTTGTAACACTTGTTTAAGTTTTGTCCCAATCCCTTCCTCGGAGCCTGGGGATAATAAAAGCCACATACCAAAAGCAACAAACCTATCATTACCTACAGCAGGAGAATCCCAAGTATTTACTCCTTTAAAGGGAATACTACCGAAGGGAAAACGGAGCCCTGTATAACCACGTATAAATAAATCAGATGAACCATAATCCCACCAACCATTAACCTCATGTCTATGACCACTAAAAGAAGTGGCTCCCGGGTAATCTGAATAATGTGGCCCAATGCCGCCACCATTAGCAGAAAAGTCAGTTAAAGAAATACCTAATTCGAGTCCGCCGTTACAAACATAATTACCGGAATCAATCGGGCATTGATCTGTTATTGGATATTCATCTTTAAATATTTGAAAAAGAATTGCTCCTTTTTTTCCAATTAAATTTCCATCTGTTAAAGTATATATAAGATTAGTCTTTCCATTAAAACTAGGGGTTGGCGTATAACACACAACTTCAGTATTGGGATCAGCCATGGGAAGAGATGTTGTTTTGTTGGTGTCGTCCCACCAAGTAGTTGTGGGGGTTCCTGAAAAATTAATGCTATCAATCCAAAATGGATCTCCGTCAGGATCTAGGTCATTATTTTTAAAATTAACGCAAATTTCATTACCTGTTTCGGCTAGAGGAGCAGTATCATTTTTTGCTATAGGTGCTCTGTTATCGCATAGTCCCGGGAGACCATATCCTATCTGACATAAGACTTCCCTTTCGTCCAGATGAATTGATTTAGAAATACCGGTTCCAATGCTTGGGTGCATGATATAAGTTTTCCCTGCTCTTATTTGGTCAAAATGAGATATACTACTCCCACCTTCCCATGGATTAGGTGAGTATATTGGTCTTTCATCAACAAAAGGAATTGATCTCCTATAAACAACATTATCTGTAATAAGGTCAGGAGATGTATTTGGAATGTCAACTACTCCTACATATGCCACAAGACATTCATTAGAAAAATCTTTAATTAACGGAGTTAAATTACCACTTGCAGGAAAAAGAAATTCATCAAAATTACTCGTATAATCTGGTAGAGGGTGCCCTGTAAATGGTATTCTCGATAAAAAACCAAGGGCGTGGATTATTTCGTGATATATTACTGTTTCAAGATTATAATCACCAGAATTTCCTGTATCTACATTCCATTGAACCGATCCGTAGAAATTGGTAATAACATAACCATCAAATGCTTTCGGGCCAGGATCAATTCCTGTTGTAATATGTTCCCAAAGCTTTCCACCATAAAATCTAGAGCAAAAACGAGAATATGAAGGAAAATAAGTACTTGCCGCCGCTAATGCATTAGGAGGGATCGGGGGGTTACCAATATTGACTGGATTTTGTTGGAAAATAATCTCTGGATTACTTGTTCCCATATCAATTAAACCGGAAATGTCTGTTAAAACATTACAAACAGCATTTCTTCTAGCAGGTCCTAAGGTTGAATCATCATATCCCTCTCCCTTCTGTATGGCCACCTCCTCAAAATAAGCGGTAAAACCACCACAATTCATTGTTGGTGATACTTGAGCATGAGCTTTGGATATTTCAAAAATATTTGAGTTATTTAAACCAAGTGGTCCATCATCTTCCAATCCTCTCCCTTCTAATCCTCCTGTATTTATGCCTTCAGGATTCCAATAGTTTGGTTGAGGCGGATAACCCCAAGCGTCAACCCATTGAGTTCCTTCTGGTAATGGTTTGGAGTTAGGAAGAATAGGAAAATCAATAAACATCTCTCTTTCTCTCAATAAACTTTTATCAATTTCACCAAAAACAAAAGGATATTCGCTTTGAACAATCACGGGTTGGATTTCTTTTTCCTCCTTCTTAAATCCCAAAAAAGTTAATATTTTACTAATAGTGTCTTTAAAAACATTAGTGACTGTTTCTAAAACATTATCAACAACATTACGAGTAGTTGAAGTGGTTATATTTTCGATTTTTGGATTAATTTGGTCGGTAGATTGATCAATGACTTGAGAAGAGGTTGGTTGAGAAAGAGGTTGAGAAAGAGGTTGTGTGGGTTGAGAGGCACCTGACCTTTTAAGAGAGTTTAGAATGGCCTCTCTTTGTTCGGGGGTTAATTTATTACTAGTGGATTGTTTGGATAGATCTTCTAAAATTTTTTGTCTTTCTGTTGTTGAAAGGTTATCAATGGCTACAATTCCACTAGCTAAAAATTGTTTATAAATTGAATTGACTTGTTTTTGATGGTTGTTCTTAACATTAACAGTAAAAGTGATGATGAATATAGCAAAAATAATCGCTATAGTGCTAATTATTATAGAACGTTTTTTTGCATTTTCCATATTTTCATTATATAAAACTTACATTGATTGGGCTACTTTCAAAATTTCTCCAAATTTTTTCGGGTCTAAACTGTCATGGCCTACGAGAAGACCGTTAGCTCTGGTGGTTAAATACGCGCCGGCATTTTTGGGTTCCACCGACCCGCCGTACAAAATACGCACGCGCACAGCTGATTTAACACCAAAAATATCAGACAATATCTTGCGTATAAAAATTATCATTTCCCCGCATTCTTCCGAGGTGGCCGCGCGCGCGGCCTTACGGCCGATAGCCCAGACCGGTTCGTAAGCCACGATTAGTTTTCCCGCGCTAGCGCGCGGAACGCGCGCTAGCGCGGATTTAAGCTGATGTTTTATAAGATCAAGATAAGTATGTCCACTATCTCGTTCACGTTCACCCACACATATAATAGGAATAAGACTTGATTTTAAACAAGCATGAACTTTTTTAGAAACAATTTCATCTGTTTCTCCTAACGCACGGCGTTCCGAATGCCCGACAATGACAAATTTCACACCGGAACTTTTTAACATATCAACAGAAACTTCACCGGTATATGGACCAGCCGGTTCATAAAAAACATCTTGCGCGCCGAAAGAAACTTTTTTATTGAGTTTGTGAGAAAAATCTGTCAGCCACGGAAAAGGTGGACAAATTACAACTTCTATTTTATTTTTAACACGACTAACTAAAGGCAAAATTCCGGAAATTATTTTCTGCGTTCCGGCATAGGTCGGTGGATTCATTTTCCAATTTCCAATAATAATTTTTTTAAGCATAAGGATATTTTAACACAAGAAAATTTTTACTCCACCTCGCGCCAGCCCTCAATGTCCCAGCCGGCCGAAGGGCCGGAAACAAAATTTTGATTGATTAATCCTTGATCATAAGTGACAGCCGCGCCTTGGCTAAGATCGATTTTATAAGCCGCCGCCGCCGTGATGTTCACGTTATTATGTAAATTAAGTAATCCTTTAGTCGCATAATAGACCGCGCCTTGTCCGTTATTATGTAAATCAATAGCCGCATAATGATCCGCTGTATCACAGGGCGGATTTGAATTTGAACCATCACACGAAGAATCCGAAATTAAAAACAGAAAACTGCCAGCTGTGCCTGAACCAGAGAAATTACCGTTATTATCAATATGTATCCAACCATCAGCCACAATCACGCAGGAATTCTCACCGAAAGATAAGGCGCATTTTATACTTGAACCATTAGCAGAAATGTCTATATTACCAGTTACATAGATAGTGCCCGTAACAGTTAAGGTTTTATTAGGAGAGGTCATACTTAAATTACCATTTATTTTTTTCGGCCCTAAAGAAGTATCTTGTGTAATATTATAATTTCCATTAATAGTTCCGCCAGTTGTCGCATCGATTTTCCATCCGTCAATAACCGCCTGCGAAATTGGAAAATTTTGGGGAGCAGGATCAGATTGGGAAGTATCACAATTTTTATTATTTCCAGAACCAGTCTGGCAATATAGATTGCCGGCCACACTCGAATCAGTAACCGTATGGGCCGCCGCGTTACCTATTCCGTTTTGTCCAACAACTACGAAAGAAATCGAAGAATTAGTCCCGCCTAAATAAATTTTAAAATAGCCATCCAATCCGGCCGGAACAGTGTTAGACCAAGAAACACCCAGTCGCCCAATTTTAGCTTGACCGGAAACATAAGCGGAATTGGCGGCCCAAGTGAAATTTTTTGTAGCCGAACCGCCACTAGGAGCATTTAATACTAACCAAAAAGACACGCCGGGCGTGATTAAATAATTAGGAGAAAGAGCAACCTCTACCCAACCAAAAGAATTTGTTACTAATGAAGATGAAAGATTGCCGGATGAATAAGTGGTAGAACCCGGCGCGTCAGCTGAATCATTCACAATCCGCACGGTAATATTTCCGGGACTGCCAGTCTTTTTTATAAAAAGCGCGACTTTATTTAAAGGACCTGAAGATGAAATTTGAAAACTCTGAGCAACGTCTTGAGTGGCATTAGCGTTACCGAAAATTATTGAGTTAGGTGGTGAAGCTGGGACATCGTTCAATTGGTTAGCCGTAAGTTCGGATGAATTTGCGGCGTACGCCGAACCAGTAACGAATGAGTTGATAGTACTGCCAGTAATAGAACCATTAGCATAAACATTTCCATAAATACCGGAATTATTTTGCATAGAAAAACCACCCGTGCCGGCCTGTATGCCATAATTAAAAGAAGCGCCTTCGCCAACACTTAATATAGTTTTGTTTTTGCGGTTAAGATTTATAATATCGCCTAGCGCTGTTATTTCTTTTTTATTGGAAGTGATATCGGTAATGGTGGTTACAGCTGAACCGCCGGCCAAAACCAAAGTTTCACTAACGTCAACTTGTTTATTTTTTTTAAGACGGTAAGTTACATCTTCTAAACCAGACTCGGACAGAAAAAAACTTTGTTTAGAACGCATAAGATCAGAAGCCGACCGAAAATCGCGCGTGGCCGGCAAAGCCAGCCCCAGCATTATCGAAAGCGATAAAAACATAAAAAACACCACCGCCGTAATCATGGCTTGGCCTTCGGAGCCTTGGCGAAGAAGGGCTTGCCCGTTATTATATTTTAATTTCTTTGACTTCATATAATTAATACCCCCCTCTTAATACGACCGAAGTGTTGAAGTTTTTCACCCGGGCATAACGGTCGCGTTGGTCGCGCGCCGAAAGTTCCATTTTTACCACGGCGCCATGGGACGAAGACGCGCTACGGAAAACTAAATTAGTAATTTCCAAATAAGACGACGTGAGCGCGCCGGAGACAACGCTATCTTCCTTAAGCTTAACCACGCCGGATTCCAAATAAAATTCCAAAGTTTTCGGATTTCCTGAATCATCTGTGGAATTAAGTTTTAGTTTCCCGGGATGGCTATCTAAAATACTACCAGCCGTATCTATGCTTAGCGCCGCGCGCGTCTCGCGCGCGGCGCGCTCCAACACAATACCCGATAACGCCAGCGCGCGTGAAGTTCGCGCTTCCGCAAAAGAACGCATGGTCGTAACAAGAACATTTACGATAGTGACCGAGAGTATCGCGAAAATAATAAGATAAACCAAAGTTTCCACTAAAGTAAAACCTCGCCGTGAAGAATTGTGGACAGAATTCAGAATATAAAATTTGGAATGTGATGGCATATTATTCAAAAAATATCAGTTATATAAAACTCTAAATTTTTTGTCACGGTGGCAACGCCATTAAACCAAGCAACTGAAACTGTCACTTTGCGCGTTCCGGAATCGACTGTGCCGGACGAAGCCAGATCGTCATAAGAATCTCGATAGGCCGAAGTAAATTGTATTTTGCGCGTAAATTCACCGGACACCCCTGAACCAGACACAATCGTCCAACCGTTCGCGCCCCATTCCGGATGATAGTCAGCGCTTAAAGTTAGCGCGGATATATTGCTCCAATTCAAATCACGCGCGAATTTCACAGCCTCGGCTCCTTCTTCTAAAAGAAAAGATACTTGGGTTTCTTCCAACGCCAGTCGCGCGAGCACGACACCGCGAGTTGAAGATGAGAGGACGGCAATGAACGCGATAGTGATAATTGTTACGGCCACCAACACTTCCACCAGACTAAAACCGCGACGGAGAGAACCGGAGATATGTGGTTTAGAATATAAAAACATATTAATTTACGCTTACAATTCCGGTTTTTTCAATCGTGAAAGTTTTTTGTTTGGAAAAATCGGTTTTCACGCGCAATACGAAAGTTCCGTCCTGATCGGTAGCGCCAGAAAGGCGCTCAAAAACAATGTTATCTCCCCCGCCGGCCAGATTCACGGAAACAATTTCAATAGACGGATCAAGTATAAATTCTCGATTATCATTCGCGCCCGCCGAATAAGTCACGCCCTTAAAAAGCACGGTTTTTGATTGTTCTAAATGCACTCCATACTGTGAAGAATCTTCGGAAAAAAGGGTGCGCGAACGGGCGCTATTCAAAAAAGACAACACTCCCTCGCCGGAATTTTGAAGCGCTTGGTTGGCGCGGTATGTTCCGAAATTTCCGAAAACAACCGCCGATAAAATACCAATAATCGCCAAGACGACCAAAACTTCTATTAAACTCAATCCTGATTTCATAAATTTTGCAAAACCGAATACATCGGCGACAGCATAGACACGGCAAAAAATCCGACGGCCGCCCCAATTACAATCATAAGTATCGGTTCAATTATGGTTGATAAGTTTTTAGTTTTGGCGTCCACTTCAGCTTCATAAAAATCGGCAACTTCGGAAAGCATTTTGGAAAGATTGCCTGTTTCTTCCCCGACCTCGACCATTTCCCCGACCATTTCCGGATACAACCGGTTGTTCTGCTTTAAAATCGAAGAAAGCGACTGACCCTTCTCCACAACGCGCGCCGCTTCCTCTAAAACTTTTTTATAGCGCGCGTTTTGAACAACATCGCGGGTAACGGCCAACGCTTGAGTAATGGAAACGCCGGCGGTTATCAAAGTGGAAAGCGTGCGCCCGGTGCGCGCCGAATTGACATCCCTCGCTATTCCACCGATAACCGGCAAACGTAAAATAAAACTATCCAATATATTTTGAGTAATCTTTAATCGAAAGAGATAAAAAAAACTCAAACCAACAGCGATTAAAATACCCAGAAAAATCAAAAAATGAAATTTCAAAAAATTACTTACGGATATTATAACTTGCGTGCTCCAAGGCAATTCCGCGTTTAAATCCTGAAAAACCTGCGTGAGAGTTGGAACCACATAAATAAACATTAGAATACCGATGCTAAACATAGCTGTTATAACTAAAATAGGATAAGTCATGGCGCCGCGAACCTTGCGACCTAAAATGTATGAACGTTCTAAATGTATAGATATCTCATGTAAAGACGTGGCTAAAGTGCCAGATTCTTCGCCGGCGCGCACCATAGAAACAAAGAGCGCGGAAAATATACGCGGAAATTTTGCTAAACCAGAAGAGAGTGATTCACCGTGGCTAATATCCTGCGAGAGCTTAATTATTGTTTCCTTTAAAAAAAGATTTGAGGTTTGACGTTCAAAAACAGTCAGCGCGCGAACAAGCGAAAGTCCGGCAGTAAGCATGCCTGAAAGATTTTTTGCAAAAAGCACTTTTTCCCTAAGCGATACACCTTGAAAAATTTTTAAATTCATATGCGCAACATTAGTAAATGAAGTCGCAGTCACGCCAACGGGTATGATTGTAACCGGTAAATAATTATCATGACGCAATAGACGCGCCGCAAAAAGTTTATCCGGCGCGTCCAGAACGCCTTTTATCATTTCACCCGCCTTATTCGTTGCCGTATAAGAAAATTGCATTATTCTGAAACCACGCGCAGCACTTCCTCAATCGAGGTTATACCAAGCACGGCTTTAAAAATTCCATCTTCAATCATAGTAAGCATACCCTCACTTTTGGCCTGTTTTTCGATTTCAGAATGCGGTTTACCGGCCAAAACCATATCCCGTAAAGTGGAAGTCATCTGTAATACTTCGTGAATACCTACGCGTCCGGAATATCCGTCTTCGCATTCGTCACTTTTCTTGGCGCGAAAGAAAGGTATTGTTTTCCAATTATCTTTGGGTCCGATAACTTTTTCCTGCTGTAAAACTTCTAGCAGTCTGTCTAAATCAATAAGTTTTGCTAGATTTTTTAATTCAAGATCTCCCATAAAATATTTTTCACGAACGGTACACAGCTTGCGCACTAATCGCTGGGCAATTATTGTTTTAACAGTAGAAACCATAAGAAATGGTTCCACGCCCATATCCACAAGACGCGGAACGGCTGAGGCGGCGGAATTTGTATGCACAGTCGAAAGCACCAAATGCCCCGTCAGCGCAGCATTTATAGCCAGTCCAGCAGTTTCCCCGTCGCGTATTTCACCTACCATAAGTATATCCGGATCCTGACGCACTAACGAACGCAATCCATTGGCGAAAGTTAATCCGATCTCCGGTTTAACTTGCGTTTGGTTTATGCGATTCATTTGATATTCCACCGGATCTTCAACTGTGGAAATATTCACGTCTGGCGTATTAAGCATATCTAAAATAGTGTAAAGCGTCGTGGTTTTTCCACAACCGGTCGGGCCAGTGGCCAATATGATGCCGGATTTCTGGCGCAAGGCCATGTGTATACGCTCCAGCCCCTCGCCATGAAAACCTAAACTTTCTAAAGTGAAACCTCGGACATTTTCGCGCAATATGCGCAGTACGGCTTTTTCGCCAAAATATGTCGGAAGCGTGGAAACGCGAAAAGAAATATTTTCTCCCTCATTAGATATTTTGAAACGTCCATCCTGCGGTAAACGTTTTTCATCAAGTTTTAAATTAGCAAGCACCTTAATGCGCGCCAGTATTCCTTGGGCGGTATTTTTCGGTAAAGTCATGGCATCGCGCAAAATGCCGTCTATGCGATAACGCACGATTATTGAATTTTCCAACGGCTCAATATGTATATCCGAAGCACCCTGTAAAACAGCGTGTGAAATTAAGGTGTCAACCACTCTTACAATAGGTAAATCTTCCGCCATTTTTTTTAGTTCTTTTTTCGAAGCTCCGGTTTCATCATCTTCTAATTTTTTTATAGAAATAGACTCGCGTTGGATTATTTCATCAAACTCGGCCTTTAAGTTTTTTTTATACTGCGCCAAGGCGGTTTTGATAGAAAGCGTGTCGGTTAAGCGCGGGAGAATTTTTAAACCGGTTTTTTTTCTTATAAAATCTATAGTTGGCAGATCGTCAAAGTCCATCATGGCGACTTCTAGTCCTTGGTCGGTTTTTTTATAAGCAATAATGCTGTGGTTGCGGGCGATAGGTTCGGATATGATTGAGAGTGTCGCGAAATCAATTTTTTCGCCCGCTCCTGCTAAAGAAACGAAAGGTATGCCCAGCACTTGCGCTTCCAAACGCCTTAAATCAGGTTCGGATATTTTTCCGGATGAAAGTAAAACATCGGAAAGTTTTTGTTTTTTTTCAACAGCTATTTCTTCGATTTCAGCTAAAGTGTCACGCCCAATAAGTCCCGATTTATCCAACGCCCTTTTAAGTTGGTCTTGAGGAATCTGCATTTAGTTAATTATAGCAGATTGGGTGCCTTTTTAGAAAAACTCATCCATTCGTCAACCATGTTTTTGAAATCAATAAAAGTTCTGAAATATTCAGGAAAGGCCTCGCGGTTAAGAATCATGCCTTCCGCCCGAAGCGTTCCTAAATAATCATGGAAGCTGGAATAAGGGTATAAAAATAAAAACTCCCTCGTTTTTTTCAAATCACTAATTTTCTTATCTTTCCAATTCGCCTCAACAAGGCTAATGGGATTCAAATGAATATAAGTATACTGATATTTCAAGTAATTATCAGTGTCTAGATGCTGGGCTTGAAAAGAGCTCTCAAATAAAACGCCTTTTCGGTTATATTTTGCATTGAAATACATTGTGTAACCAGTAAGTAATTTTTGTAAAAATCTCGAAAGACCGTTTATACACCTTTCTTTTAAAAGCAGATGAAAATGATTGGGTATCAGACACCACGCGCCTATATCCACCAACGGTTCCCCGCGCGGTATTTCCAGCAAGGTTGAACCTTGATAATTACTCAAGTGAATGGATGTGTGGCTATTAGCGCCATACAGGAGCCGGATAAAACGCTCGTAATCTTTTTCATCCATAAAAATCTTACGCTTTTCTGTACCGCGATTGTACACATGATAATATTCACCCTCTGCAAATTGAATCCTTCTCGCCATTATTTAATTTTATCAAGGTTTAACCTTGATATCAAGTGGCGATGTGGGTTTTTGATTTATCAAGGCAGGACC
>MFVN01000044.1:20768-31572 GCA_001786095.1 Candidatus Nomurabacteria bacterium RIFCSPLOWO2_02_FULL_42_17 | reverse complement strand
TGTTATTTTTTTAAAATAGGCATTTTTGGATCTTTGAAAAATTATATCCCAAAGAAGAAGTTTATTTTTATAACTAAAATTAGGAATTTTTGATATTATATTCTTATCCTCTAATTTGATATTTGTGTAGTCTTCGACTAATTTATTATATGAGTCAATGTACCATTTTTTGAAATTATCATCTTTTACAAACAAGGGGTTTTTAAATTTAGAAACATCAATATGATATTTTTTAGCATCTTCTTTTGGAATAGTAATTAACCCTCTCTGCAGATCTTCAAGAATATCCGAAAGCCAATTTGCACGTTGTAAAATTCCTTTCTCAGCAAAACCTAAACGTACATCTTCAAGATTCTTTACCCCGAGAGATTTCAATATAATTCTTATTATCAGTTGGTCGCTAGTTCCTGCACGAACAATCATTTCCTCTTTTGTATTCACAAGACAATCGTTTGAAATTATCTTATTGTATTCAGTCTCAAACAAATCCATTTGAGTGAGAAGCTCCTCATTAAGAAAAATTTTATTTTTATTTGCTACTTCAAATATCTTTACTAATAAATCTTGATTATTCGGAGCAACAGTTTCATACAGATGATCACCGGATGCAAGAGATTTTATAAGTTTTCTCTTATTATTAATATATTCAAGGACAGTTGTATTGTTCGGTAATGGCTTATCACCATCGATAACATCATCAACGATTTTAAGCCACTTATAAAGATTAACTAACATAATCCCCCTTTCGCCAATAACTTTTTCCACAATAAAAAGTTTAAAAAGATCAAAATGTGTAAGAGGCCTTTTATCATATTTTTTTGTAAGATGTGAGCTTTCAAAACTGTCGGGCTGCTTCTTTGATATTTCCAACTTATTTTTGATAGGTATAAATTTTTCTTGTTCCATATTTATTCTTTATGTTTATATAAATACAATTTTCTTAAAATAATATTAATAATTACTGTTGGTAGCATTACTAATAATCCAACTATTACTAAGTTATTCATGCGAAGTTCGATTGCGGAAAAAGCGAAAGAAAATGCCATTAAACCATAACCTATAACGGGTATCATAAGTGCGGATTTGTGCGACTCGGTTAGACTTCCTTTTTTAGGAAAAAAATATTCAAACAACCTAAATATACTCACAATGATCATAGCAACAACTAACCAACCAACAAAATTACCCGTTGGGATATTGAAATATTGTCCACCATCAAGCCATGTCCAACCGCCAGTTTTTACTTGTATTGGGTCCATAAATAAATCAATAGCTAAAACAACAAAACCATCAGCAATAATAATAAAAGGCAATAGACTAATTTTCTTATTGTAAATATTTGGCTTATCTTTCCCTAACCAATATAAAAAGGAAGTAACAATACAATATCCTGTATAAGTAAAAACTGCCCAAAAAATTATTACAGATAGAGGAACATTAAATACTGACAGGTCGCTAGGGAGGTAAACATATTGCCCGCCGAAAATAACGCCGTAATTTAATCCAAGAAACTCAGCGACAAAACCAATGGAAGATGCAAGTAAAATAAAAAATATTCCGCGAGAAAAAGATAATGTCCAAAAAGAGTGGACTATCAAAAGTATTATTGGAAAAGCCATTACTAAAAAGTTTATTAAATTCCCTTTAGAAAATCTTAAACCTAAGTATTCCCCAAATAAATTAATGAATACAATAATCAAATTAAGAAAAAATATACCCCATAGAATTTTTAGTTCGTTTCTCATAGACTATATTATAGCAGATTTTTTTAACTCCCGCCAAAAAATTCAAAAAGCACGCGAAGCGTTCCGCAGTTGGTGTTTCTGACAAAAGTCAGATTATGGTGCGCAGGGCAGGATTGGGAGGCCTTGCCTCCCTTTAGTGTAAATTATGGTATAATAAAAACATGTCTATGCTCATTCGCTTCGCTTTTTGCGCAGGGCAGGATTCGAACCTGCGTAGGCCGAAGGCCGCCTGGTTTACAGCCAGGTACAATTGACCACTCTGTCACCTGCGCAAGTGCGATCCGCGCGTATTATACACCAAATTTCCGTAAAACAAAATTATAGGTAACTCGCAAGAACGGTTCTTGCGAACCCAATATAGCAAGTGCTATTATGTGTATAATCAACTATGGATCAAATATTAGAAAAATTTAGAGAACCGGTTAAGACAAGCAAATCGTTTTTAGAATTGGAAGAGCAAATTAATGAGCTAAATAATAAATTACAAAAGCTCTATAATGAATTGTTTAAATATGAAGAATATTTAAAAACAAAAAAGATAAAATTTAAAAAAGAAAAAGAAGAAACAGAAAGAGAGATAGAAAAATTGGAAAATCAAATCGTTCAAATAAAATTCGAAATAGAAAAAATTTCACAGGGAGAAAAAACAAAAGAACTTCAACAAGCGTATTCAAAATACGAAAAAATCTATAATGAAAGTCTGAATAATCTTAAAGAATTAGAAAAACAAAAACAGGAAGCAAGAGATGCTAGGGCCTATGGTGAATTAGAAAAAAAGATAGAAGAAGTAACTTTAGACAAAATATCTCTGCAAAATAAAATGAAAGAAATTAAAAACAGTCTACAGTAAGATTAAACCTTACTTTAAACAACCGTACAGAATTGTCAAAGACCGTCTTTGGCAACTTTGGCAACCGCCTTTGACAAATAGATTAATGTGATATATTATAAAACTTGGAGTAAACAAAAGTTTTTTTAATTTTTTAATTAAAAAGAGGGCAAAAATTATGAAACAGCCAAAGTTTTTTAAATCATTTTTTCTGCTTTTCTTCTTTCCTATACTTATTCTTTTTCTTAATAATTGTTCCGGTGTTAAGTCCGAGAAATATGATGACTTTGAAAAAAGTAAGAGAGATTATACTAAAAGCCACGCGGGGACACCTAAAGAAAAAGAAGCAATAAGGGGAATGATTTTGTTTTCTGAAAATTTCGAAGAAGCCAAGGATTGTTGGGATGTATCTGCAAAAGCAAAATTATTGGAAGAACAAAAAAGGGCGATTAAGAAAATGAAAGAATTTGCTTCAACGGATGAGGAAAAAACCCAGCTTCAGAAAGCAGAGAAGGATTACGAAGAAAATCTTAAGGAAGACTAGGAAAGCAAGGAAGAGCAATAAGAAAATCCTAGTTTATTAAATGAAATCCATCCAATGTGATGGATTTTTTTTAAAATAATGTATAATATAAAAAGCAAATTCTTATGATTAAAATTCTTAGAAAGAAAAGTTTTATTATATCAGCGATAATAATCGTTTTAATTATCGCGTCTTTCTTTATTTTAAGGGGAGACAAAACACCTGAATATGATTCTGTTATTGCCGAAAAAGGAACTATCACTGAAGAAGTTAGCGTAACTGGACGAGTTAAACCAGCCCAAAGTGTTAATTTGGCCCCCGAACAAACTGGCCAAGTTAGTGATGTTTCCGTGGCTGTCGGCGATAAAGTTTGGTTAGGGAAAACATTAATTCAATTAAGAAACGATGAACTTCTTGCCCAGCTTCTTCAAGCGGAGGCAAATTTGGCGTCAGAAGAAGCAAAATTAAGCGAGATAAAAAAAGGGACCAGGCCGGAAGAAGTGCAAGTTCAGGAAGTAAGAGTTAAAAATACCCAATCCGCTATTAATGACGCGAAAAAAAATCTTATTGATAAATTACAAGACGCCTATACCAAATCAGACGATGCTATAAGAAATAAAGTCGATCAATTTTTTAATAATCCGCGCGGATCAAATCCAACGCTTGTTTTTTTTATAATTGATTCCCAGTTAGATAACGATATTAAATGGGGAAGATTATTAGTTGAAGTTACTCTTGAAAACTGGAAATTATCTTTAGGCCGGTTGATAATATCAAGCGATTTATCTTCTTATACCAATGAAGCGGAAAAAAATCTTGAACAAATAAAATCTTTTTTAGATAAAGCCAGCTTGGCGATAAATAGCACCTATTCGACTACAACCCTTTCTCAAACTACTACAAACTCTTGGAAAAGCGACGTATCTACGGCGCGGACAAATATTTATACCGCCATTTCTAATTTAACAACAGCTGAAGAAAAACTAAAAACCGCCGAATCCGATTCTGCCTTGTCCGAGCAAGAGCTTGTTCTTAAAAGAGCCGAAGCAACCCCCGAACAAATTCTTTCTCAAGAAGCCAAAGTAAAATCTACTCAAGCCGATGTTCAAAACATGCAGGCCAAAATCGCTAAAACTATAATTCGGTCGCCGATTAATGGGATTGTAACAATTCAAAACGCCAAGGTTGGCGAAATTGTTGCGAACAATACTTCAATAATTTCCATTATTTCCGAAGCGGATTTTGAAATTGAGGCAAATATTCCAGAAGCGGATATCGCGAAAGTTAAAATTAGCAATACTGCCCAAGTAACCCTTGATGCTTATGGCGATGATGTAATTTTTGAAGCGAAAATTATTGCCATTGATCCCGCGGAAACTATTATTGAGGGTGTTTCCACTTACAAAACAACTTTGCAATTTTTAAAAGAAGATAATCGTATCAAGTCGGGAATGACAGCCAATATAGATATTCTTAACAATAAAAAAGACAATGTTGTTTTTATTCCCATAAGGGCGGTTGAAGAAAAAGACGGAAGAAAAGTGGTTAAAATATTAAACAATGGAGAAATACGGGAAGTTGGCGTGGAAACAGGACTTCGTGGATCTGACGGCAATATTGAAGTTATAACCGGAATTAATGAAGGAGACGAGGTCATTGTTCTTATAAAAGAATAATATGCCTCTTATTGAGATAAAAAATTTAGAAAAAATTTATCACAATGATGATATTGCCACTTCAGCTATCGAGGATATTTCTCTCTCAATAAATAAGGGTGAATTTGTGGCGATTATGGGACCGTCGGGGTCTGGAAAATCAACCCTGCTTCACATATTAGGACTTTTAGATAAGCCGACAAAAGGGCAATATTTTCTCGACGATAAAGAAATCAGTAATTACTCAGAAAATGAATTAGCAAAAATGAGAAATAATAAATTAGGATTTATTTTTCAGTCTTTTAATCTGCTTTCCCGAACAACAGTATTTAATAATGTAAAACTTCCGCTTTTGTATTCCAATATTAAACAATCACTTTGGAGCAATTTGGTTTTAGATGCTATTGAATCGGTCGGTCTTTCTCATAGAATTAACCACGAACCCTCCCAGCTTTCCGGCGGAGAAAAACAAAGGGTGGCTATTGCTCGGGCCTTGGTTACAAAACCGAATATTATTTTTGCGGATGAACCAACTGGTAATCTTGATTCAAAATCCGGAAAAACAATAATGGAAATCATTCAAAAACTGAATGAAAAAGAAGGTCACACGATTATTTTAGTCACCCACGAAACTTACACAGCCCAGCATGCCCAACGCATTATTAATCTTCTTGATGGAAAAATCGAAAGTGATAAACTAGTGGATCGTCGCCATAAGGCCGAGGATCATTTTAAAAAATAATATGACTTTTAATCATACATTTACAACTGCCCTCGTTGCTCTTCGAACAAATAAAATACGTTCTATTCTTACTGTTCTTGGAATTGTAATCGGAATCACTTCAATTATATTAATTATGTCAATCGGCAAGGGCGCAGAAAATCTAATCATCGGTCAAATCAGCGGAATGGGAGCGGAAGCAATTGTTATTCGTCCCGGGAAAGAACCATCCGGACCAAGTGATTTTGCTGACAGTCTTTTTTCTGATTCTCTAAAAAACAAAGACATAGTTGCTTTAAATAAAAAAAGCAATGTTCCTTATTTAGTCGATATTGTTCCCAGTGTAATTATTTCCTCCAGTGTCTCTTATCAGGGCGAAACTTATCGGCCTTCCATTTTTGGTTGGTCGGCAAAGTTTATGTCTGAAGTATTTGATATTTATCCCGAAGAGGGAGTACTTTTTGACGATATTGATATCCGTCAAAAAGCGTCCGTGGTTGTAATAGGCGCGAAAGTAAAAGAAGAGCTTTTTAGCGGATCCGATGCTATTGGAAAAAATATAAAAATAAAAGGAAAAAATTTCAGAGTAGTTGGTGTTTTTCCAAAAAGGGGACAGGTGGCCTTTTTCAATGTGGATGAAGTGGTTCTTTTACCCTATACCTCCGCCCAAACTTATCTTTTAGGAATTGATTATTATCATGAAATTATTGTTAAAGCTGAAAATGTTCAAGCTGTTGATCAAACTGTAAAAGATATTGAAAGAACCATTCGTGAGTCCCATAATATAGCAGATTCTTCAAAAAATGATTTTTACATACAAACCCAGAAAGGATTAGTTGATCAAATAGGAACCATTATGGGGGTTTTAACAGCCTTTTTATCTATGGTCGTGGCAATATCTCTTATTGTCGGCGGTATAGGGGTAATGAATATAATGCTGGTTTCGGTGACGGAAAGAACAAAAGAAATCGGATTAAGAAAAGCAATTGGAGCGACAAATAAAGATATTATGAATCAATTTCTTTTAGAATCTGTTTTACTTACTGTTGTTGGTGGAATTATTGGCATTATTTTTGGAGTCGTTCTTTCTCTCGGGGCTTCTATCATTATGACAAAAGTTTTAAATACAAGTTGGACATTTTCTTTTCCCGTTCCGGCTGTTTTAATGGGATTAGGAGTGGCCGCTTTTGTCGGATTAGTATTTGGTATTTACCCCGCTAGACAGGCTTCCAAGAAAAGTCCTATGGAGGCTCTGCGTTATGAATAGGTAATTTGATTGACAAAAAATTAACGCCGGAGTATTGTATACTCTTATATCTGTTCTTTAAACATTTCTTAACAATTTAAACGTTTTAATTTATGGAAAAAACAGCAGTATCTGTATTATCGAAGAGTCGCAAAAAAGAACTCTTCAGAAAATTCTTGGAAGCTATTATATTAAGTCTGGCCAAGAACTCGATTGCCTTATCGGATTTACAATGTTCGATAGCATGGTTGGCAATTCAACTAAAAGTCAGTTCCGATGTAATCAAGGAAAGCTTGAAATTTATTTTAAGCGGAAAAAACAAAGAAAAAAAACCGGATGGACATGATGACTTTGCGAGAAATTTTGTTAAGTGTTATGTTTCCAAAAATCTTATGAAAAAAGATCCGGACAAAATCACTAGCCCGGAAAAAAACATAACCGAAGAAATTAAACGATTAATAGTAAATACCGGGGTGGAAATAACACCCCAAGAAACATCAATGTTAATAAAAGAAGAGTTTAAAAAGTTTAAGCTTAAAATTTTTAACTTGATGATTTTTTCGTAAATATAAAGAATTACTGATAACCAATTTAACGCCCTCTTCCCAGAGGGCGTTTTTTATAAAAATTCTATTTTTGTGCTAATATTGAAAGATATGAAATCGTATTGTTGGATGAATGGGAAAATTATACCAGCGAAACAAACCAAAGTGTCTGTTTATGACATCGGTCTTTTGCGCGGTTTAGGGGTTTTTGAAGTGGTAATTGCTTATGGCAAACACCCTTTTCTGTTAAAAGAACATTTGCGTCGCTTGCGCGCTTCGGCGCACTATCTCGGTTTGCATGTGCCCGTAAGTGACAAGCAAATTTATATAACCATACTAAAACTTCTTTCTAAATTGCGTGAACCGCAGGCGCTTGTCCGCATTGTGCTCACGGGCGGCGAGGCCATACATGGTATTGATTTTAATCCCTGCCAACCAACCTTTTTCATAGTTGTTGAGAAAGTTTTTAAAATTCCAGCCCAAAATTATGAACAAGGCGCGAAACTTATAACCTTTAATTATCGTCGAGAAAATCCGTGTATCAAACATTTGAATTACCGCGAAGCCGCGCGTTTACAGAAAGCAAAAAATAAAGCCGGCGCGATTGAAATACTTTATGTTTCCGGCGGATCGGTTTATGAAGGCGCGACCAGTAATTTTTTTATTTTAAAAGGCAATCGTTTAATTACACCCAAGGATGGTGTTTTAATAGGCGTGACTCGCGGATTAATACTTAAACTTGCGCGTGGTAAATTCAAAATAGAAGAACGCCTTCTTAAATTTTCTGAATTAAAAAGCGCTGATGAATCTTTCATAACTTTAACTACTAAAGAAATCGTGCCGGTGGTCAAAATAAACAATTTAAAAATTGGCAAGGGCATCATTGGTCCGCGTACTAAATATTTAATGAATAAGTTCAAGCAGTATGCGCGCTCGGGCTAAAAAATTTAAAATCGCGCTCTTGTGTGGCGGACCGTCGTTGGAAAGAGGGATTTCGCTCAATTCCGCTCGAAGTGTTTTAGACCATCTTGGGGGAGAAGATATCGAAATAACGCCTTTTTATTTTGATCAAAAAAAACGAGTTTATAAAATATCCAAAGCCCAGCTTTATTCAAACACGCCTTCAGATTTTGATTTCAAACTTCACTCTTCGGCCATATTCCTTTCAAAACTTAATTTTTTGAAAGAACTTAGAAAATGTGATATTGCTTTTCCGGTCATGCACGGACTTTTTGGCGAAGAAGGAAAAATCCAAGAAATTTTGGAAAAAAACAATATTCCGTTTGTTGCTTCTTCGTCGCGGGCCTGCCGGCTTGCTTTTAATAAATTTTACGCGAACAAATTTCTTCAGAAAAAAGGTTTTTACATTTTACCGTCAATTTTACTAAAGAAAGGCGACAATTCAAATAAAAAACAAATCACTGATTTTTTTCATAAACATAATATTTCAAGAGCCATTATGAAGCCAGCACATGGCGGATCAAGTATCGGTGTTTTTTCTGTTAATACGGTACAAAAAGCGTATGCCCAAACAAATTTTATTTTTAACCGAGGCATTGACAGGCAAGTAGTGGTTGAACCGTTCGCTAAAGGACGGGAATTTACCGTAATTGTATTTCAAAATATGAAAAACGAGCCGGTCGCGCTTATTCCCACGGAGATTGAAACTTCTTATAAGAATGACCAGATTTTTGATTTTCGCAAAAAATATTTACCAACACACGGAACTTTTTATCATCAGCCGCCGCGTTTTTCCAACGTTCAGATCCGCGCGATACAAAATCAAGCGGAAAAAATATTTAACCATCTTAAAATGAGTGATTTTGCCCGTCTTGACGGCTGGTTGCTGGATGACAGAAACATTTGGTTTTCCGATATTAATCCGCTTTCCGGATTGGAACAAAACAGTCTTTATTTTCAACAGGGCGCGCGCATTGGATTTTCTCACCAAGATTTACTCCGATATGTTACACGCAATGCCTGCCGGCGCCATGGCCTGATTTTTCCTAAAAATAATTTTTTTAACAAAAAGAAAAAACCAGTGCATATACTTTTAGGCGGAGGAAATTCTGAACGGCAAGTGTCTCTTATGAGCGGAACGAATGTCTGGCTTAAATTACGCAAATCCAAAATCTACCAACCCAAACCCTATCTTCTTGATTTTCGCAATAATGTTTGGGAATTGCCCTACGCGCTTATTCTTAATCACACCGTTGAAGAGATTTTATTAATGACGAAGTCGGCTAAAAAAATCATCAAAAAATTAAAATTGCTGGAAAAGCGTATACATACTCGTCTGGGTGTTTCGAAAAAAGATTTTTATGAACCGTTTTTTTTACCGCGCCGATATTCGCTTCAGCGGTTTATTAAAAAATCCCCCTTTATTTTTCTCGGCTTGCACGGCAGTCCCGGGGAAGACGGAACAATACAAGCTATGCTTGAGAAGGCCAATGTAAAATACAACGGTTCACCCCCGGATGTTTCTAAACTTTGTATGAATAAATTTGCAACCGGTCAAGTCGTGCGCCGACTCAATATTTTGGGCGTTCAGACCGCTTTTCAGAAAGTGCTTCATGTTTCTAAAATAAAAAACACGAAAGAAACTTGGCAAAAACTTGTTCATGACCTTGGCACTTCAAGTTTAATCGTAAAACCGTTAAGTGACGGATGTTCTTCGGGGATTATGCGCCTTTTTGATTATAAAGACTTGGCTAAATATATTTTCTTTGTGAAAAAAGAAATAGATTGCATTCCGGCCGGGAGTTTTCAAAACCAGAAAGAAATAGTGGAAATGCCGAGTAAGAAAATCCACGAACTGCTTTTTGAAAATTTTATAAAAACGGATGTTGTGGAAATAAGGGGAACTAAACTGCGTCATATTCATAAAACAGGATGGCTGGAAATTACTTGCGGGGTTATTGGAAATATGAAAAACAAAAAACTTCATGTTTTGAATCCCAGTATTACGATTTCGGAAGGCGAGGTACTTTCGGTTGAAGAAAAATTTCAAGGAGGAACAGGTGTGAATATTACGCCTCCGCCGGAGAATATTGTTTCTAAAAAAATTCTCCAAAAAACCAAAGGCCTAATTGGGCGGGTGGCTAAGGGTCTAAATATCTCCGGTTATGCTAGAATAGACGCATTTATGAATATAAAAACCAGCGAAATAAGTATAATTGAAGTGAATACTCTGCCCGGATTGACGCCTTCCACGGTGCTTTATCAACAAGCCCTAGCCGAACCAAAACCTATTTACCCCCGCCAATTTTTAGAAATGATAATCGCCAACAAGAATTATTAAATTGAAATATGGAAAAGAAGCACCAAAAATTAAAAACTTGGGTTGAGATAAGTAAAAAATCTGTAAAAAGTAATTTGCGTTTAATTCGGTCTCTTTTGGGCAAAAATTGCCGGTTAATGGCGGTGGTTAAATCCAATGCTTATGGACATGGCTTCCAAACGATGACCGAAGAAGTTCTTAAGGCGAAAGCTGATTGGCTGGGGGTGGATGATTTAGACGAGGCGTTATGCGCGCGGAAA
>MFVN01000044.1:5337-20760 GCA_001786095.1 Candidatus Nomurabacteria bacterium RIFCSPLOWO2_02_FULL_42_17 | reverse complement strand
GGCCGGCATCAGCGTTACGATTTCCAATTTTGAAGCGCTGGCAATTGCGCGCCGATTGTCTAGTTTGAAAATTCACATCAAGGTTGATACTGGTCTGGGACGGCAAGGTTTTTTACCGCGAGAAGCGATTAGAGTCGCGCGTGTTCTCAAAAAAAATCGTGTAATAATAGAAGGAGTGTATAGCCACTTTGCGTCTGTTGAAAATCCGCGGAATATAAAATATTCGTGCCGGCAAGCCAGCACTTTAATGCGTTTTGCTAAAGTGTTGAAAACAGACGGCTATAATCCTTTAGTTCATATTGCTTCATCGGCGGCTGTTTTACTTTATCCTGAATTTCATTTGGACATGGTGCGGTCTGGAATTTCTGTTTATGGTTTATGGCCGTCGGAAGAAATAAAAAAACTGGGGGAAAAAAGGGGTTTAAAATTAAAACCGGCACTAACTTGGAAAACTATTGTGAGTGAAGTGAAAACTTTACCCAAAGGTAGTGGTGTTGGTTATGATCTTTCAGTTCACCTCAAACGCAAAACAAGAATTGCCGTTTTGCCGGTGGGTTATTGGCACGGCTATCCGCGCTCTCTCTCTAATCGCGGGGTTGTTCTTGTGAGGGGACAAAAGGCGCGCGTCTTGGGTCGCGTGTGTATGGATATGGCGATGATCAATGTGAGCGATATATCGGGCGTTCGGCGCGGTGATGAGGTTGTGTTAATTGGCCGGCAGGGGAAACGGGAAATAAGCGTCGAAGAATTAGCCAAGCGCGCCGGCACGATAAATTATGAAATTGTCACCAGAATTAACCAAGATATTCAAAAGGTGTATAATTAAACTATGACTTCCAGAATGACAAGACTGTTTTTTCTGGCGATTGCATTGTGGGCAGGCATTTGGAATTTAGCCCGTGCGCAAGTGGTGATAAATGAGATTATGTATGATTTAGAAGGTACGGACACCGACCGTGAGTGGATAGAGGTTTTGAATTCCGGCAGTTCGGCGGTTGATTTATCATCTTGGAAATTTTTTGAAGCGAATGTCAACCACGGGCTTGCAATTTCACAAGGAGATGCGAGCATCCCAGCTGGCGGTTTCGCAATAATTGCCGACAATACGGCAAAGTTTTTAGAGAATCACGCGGGATTTTCCGGCGCTTTGTTTGACAGTTCTTTTTTGCTTTCCAACACTGGCGAAGATTTAGCTCTTAAAGATATTTCGCTGACAGTTGTTGATCAAACAACCTACAGTTCTACTTCCGGTGCGACCGGCGATGGTAACTCGCTTCAAAAAATAAACGGTAATTGGATTGTCGCCACGCCGACGCCCGGCGCGGCTAATTCTGCCGGCAGTGGGGGAAGTGGAAATGATGGTGGCGAATCTTCAAGCGGAGAAAATAGTGATAGCACGACAATCCCCATGGTCCAACCTCCGCCAACGCCCAGAATTACCGTCGATATTATTTCCAAAATTTCTGTTGTGGCCGGTGTCCCTCTTTATTTTAGCGCCAAAGCAACGGGTCTTTCCGGCGAACCGCTTACGCGCGGAAAATTTTTATGGAGCTTCGGTGACGGCGGAAGCCGGGAATCCCCGGATAATTACAAATTTACCCATACCTATTTCTATCCCGGTGAATATGTGGTGATTCTGGAATACTCGCAAAGTGTTTACGCGTCGGCACCGGACGCGACAGATCGTTTAACTATTAAAGTTTTACCGGCCGGCGTTTCCATAACTTCTTTTGGTTCCGCGCCGGATTTTCCGGTTGAACTTTCCAACTCCGCAACTTCCGAAATCGATATTTCGGGCTGGGTCCTGCAGTCGGTTACGAAATTATTCCGCCTACCACAGAATACTTTAATGTTGCCGTCCAAGAAGATAATTTTATCCGGCCGGCTGACCGGGTTTACGGTCGACGACGCGAAGACACTTAGACTTGTTTTGCCGAGTGGGGATTTGGTTTTTGATTATGGCGCGAGTTTATCGCCCTCGTCGCCCCCAGCTCTGCCGGCTGAAGAAATTTCCTCGGCCCTCTCGTCCGTCGCCTCCGGCGTCGCCCGGGCTGTCGGAAGTTCTTCAGCCGGCTCTGCCGATTCCGCCCCGCCTTCGGCGGAGCAAACGAATCTTACTCAACCAGACGCTCAAAAATTCTCTGGCGAAACCATCCCAGAAATTATTAATATAGAAGAAGGGGTTTTAGATCAACCCGCCGCCGTCGCGCAAGCATTGTCGGAAGAAAGCGGTAAATCGGTGTGGCCTTGGCTTTTGGGCGTGGCCGGTGTCGGTGTTCTAGGTGTTGCGGGGGTGTTTTTGTCGCGAAGCGCGGGAGCGCTTTCATCCGCCCAAAAACCCTCCGACGAATTTGAATTACTGGACGAATGAACTAATTTTAGCCAGAACCTTGGGAATTTTTTTGAAGTCTTCAATAAGAACTTCCCGCATTGAACCGTTATAAAGGGCGGCCGCCGGGTGGTAAAGGGCAAAAAAAGTATCTCCAATTTTTGTTTTCTTTTTTAAAATTTTGCCGTGAACTTCGGATATTTTTTCGTTGGGAAAAAAGTTTTGAAGAGAATGTCGCCCCAGAAAAACAATTAATTTTGGATTGATAATTTTAATTTCTTCTTCCAGCCATTTGGAACAAGCCTCTTTTTCTTCGGGCAGGGGATCGCGGTTATTGGGCGGGCGGTATTTGACCACGTTGGTAATATAAACATCTTCTCGTTTAAATTTAATAGATTCCAACATTTCATTTAAAAATTTCCCGGCCGCTCCGACAAAAGGTTTTCCTTCAAGATCTTCGGCTTTCCCTGGGGCTTCACCGATAAAAACCACCTTGGCATTAGCTGGACCGTCGCCGGGCACCGGTTGAGTGGCGCTTTCTTTCAATCGGCATTTGCACTCCTTAAACCATTTTTGATGCAGGGCTTTTAGTTCTTCTTGTTTAGACATGCTACAATTGTACAACAAAATTTAATTATGATCTCAACTTTTGGATTTATAATACTTGGCCTGATAACCGGCGTCGTAACCGGCGTTACGGGCGCGTCGGGCGTGCTGATTATCGTGCCGATTTTGACTTCTTTCGTGGATCTTCCGCTAAAAACAGTTTTGGGTACCAGTTTATTAGTGGATGTTATTGTTTCAATTTCCGTTTCTTATGCTTACGCTCGCCGCGGTTACGTGGACATAAAATCTTCGGCTTGGATTTTGGTCGGGGCACTGTTGGGCGCGCAAGCCGGTTCATTTGTCGTGGCTGGCGTTCCCAAAATTTTTATCACCGTAGTGCTTATGGTTTGTATGATTTTTTTCGGCGTGAATATGTGGCGTAGCGGTGTAAGCCGTCGTCCTTATACTATTATTACTCTACCCGAACATTTGGCTGAGCGCTTGCGCCGGCCTCTGGCTATGGTTTTAGTCGGGGTTTTAATCGGATTGGCTACCGGTGTTTTTGGGGCGGGCGGGGGATTGGCGATTTTTATAGCTCTTTTTTCGCTTTTGCGTTTGCCTGTAAAAACCGCCGTGGGCACTTCCACTTTTTTAATGCTTTTAACCGCGCTCTCGGGCGTAGCGGGTTATATTCGTTATGAAAGTTTAAATTGGGAAATTGGTTTAATTATCGGCATAGCCGCGGCCGTGGGGGGCGCGGCTAGTTCTTGGGTCGCCGATCGCGTGCCGGACGAGCTTCTTTCCCGCATTATCGGTGCGTTTTTTGTTTTTCTGGCCCTCATTATGCTCGCGCTGAAAGTAATTATGCCGTTAGTCTTTTAGTGATTTTTCTTGACACATAAAGAGGGTTTATGATATACTCATTTTGGGTTTGTTCGGGCTTTATGCCTGTCAAATTAAATAAATATTTTGTTAACCAAAAAAACATATATTATGGATCCGGAAAATGTAGAAACTAATAGTAGTCAAAATGGAAATGAAGTAAAATGCGATAATTGTGGAAATACCTTCAGGGGCGCAGAAACATTCCTCAATCATATTTGGAAAGGTAATTGCAGAAAAACAAAAAAACCGGGCGGGAAAAAGTTTCTCAATACATCGAGGAAGTTAAAGAAATTAAGAGAGGAAGATATCTTTTTTTTGTGAATTAATTTTCTTTAATTAATAACTTAATAACTTAATAACTTAAGAACTTAAGAACTTGAAAAGCCCGTGTCATATCTTATGATTATGACCTCCGGGCTTTTTTTATTTGACTTGTAAATAGGTTTATGATAGAGTTCATGTGTAATAGTAATTTAAAAACATTAAATAACGAAAATCTATAATTTTATGGAAAACACATTCACCCAAAAACAGTATGGTATTGATTGCGAATTTGAAAAGTTAACTTTTTCAAAAGATGAAATTGCCCACGAAAAAATTCGCAATTGGTATAGTGGCGGTGCGCTTAATGAATTCATTGAGGACAAAACTTCTTTATAGTTTTCTGGTTGAATAAAGCCCAAGACGATTTTAAAGAATTAGGAGCAGGTTTGGTATCTACTCCTTTTTATTTGAAAATAACTATATTTCTGATATATTATCCAAATGCTCAAAATCGGAATTGTTGGGTTGCCGAATGTCGGCAAATCAACCCTGTTTAATGTTTTAACTAAAAAATCGGTCCCGGCCGAGAATTATCCTTTTTGCACCATTGATCCGTCGGTGGGGATTGTGCCGGTGCCGGATGAAAGAATCCAAAAACTTTCAGAATTTTCTAAATCGCGAAAAACAATTCCGGCGGTGATTGAATTTGTGGACATTGCCGGTCTGGTAACCGGTGCTTCAAAAGGCGAGGGTTTGGGAAATAAATTTTTATCAAATATCCGCGAAGCGGATGCCATTGCCCACGTGGTTCGCGCTTTCCGAGACAATTCCGTAATTCACGTGGCGAACCAAATTGATCCGTCGCGAGACATCGGAGTGATTAACCTTGAGCTTATTCTGGCGGATATGGAAATCGTTTCCAAAAGAATTACCAGTATTCAAAAGGATATAAAAAAAGGAGATAAAGAGATAATTAAGGAAAAAGCAATTTTAAAAAAGTTAGAAAAAGTTTTTGAGGAAGGAAAAATGGCGACGGAGGCCGGCTTAAACGAAGAGGAAAAATTTAAAATCAAATCTCTAAATTTACTCACCTTGAAACCAATACTCTATGTTCTGAATACTTCCGAAGCTAATGAAAATGTTGATGTTGAATTGCCGGGATTGTCGGTAAAAATTGATCCCGTCTTTGAAAGCGGTTTTGATGATTTAATCAAGAAAAACTACGAACTTTTAGGGCTGGAAACTTTTTTGACAACCGGAGAAGACGAAACGCGAGCCTGGACTATTAAAAAAGGAAGTACCGCGCCGATTGCCGGGATGGCTATTCACACTGACTTCCGCGACAAATTTATCCGTGCTGAAGTGATAAATTGGCAAGACCTGCTGGACGCTGGCTCCTATGCCAATGCTCGCGCTAAGGGCCTCGTGCGTACCGAAGGCAGGGATTATATCGTCCAAGACGGAGATGTGATTGAATTTAAAATATAAATGTTTATCCACAAGGCACAGCGGTTTAACCGCTGAAGGTATATAATACTATATGTGGCAAATAGAGAAAAAATAGCAATTGGAGAATATTATCATGTCTATAATCGTGGCGTAGATAAGAGATTAATAATTAAAGACAATGAGGACGTAGAGAGATTTATTCAAAGTCTAGAATTTTTTAATTCAAAAGAACCTATCAGAAGTTTGCGTGAGATTATTTCTAATAATGGTAAAAATATAAAACCTAATGAAGCCTTAGTTAAAATTATTTGTTATGATTTAAATACAAACCATTTTCATCTTTTGCTTAAAGAAATAAATGATGGCGGTATAAGTGAATTTATGAAAAGGATAGGAGGTGGATATACATGGTATTTTAATAATAAAAACAAAAGATCCGGTTCCCTTTTTCAAGGAACATTTAAATCAGTACATATTAAATCCAATGAACAACTCCTGCATACAAGCGTGTATATAAATTTAAACTATAAGGTTCATAAAATCAGCGGTGAAACCGCTGAGAACGTAAAATCAAGTTGGGGTGAGTATATAGGAAAAACTGATAAAAATATTTGTGATAAAAAAATAATATTAGAGCAATTTAAATCAATTAAAGAATATGAAGATTTTACGAGGTCTTCTTTGGAAGAAATTTTAAAAGTAAAAGACAATAAGAATGGTTTAGAAATGCTTATTGGTAAGTACTTTTTTTAATCTTCAGTAATCTTCAGCGGTTAAACCGCTGAAGATTAAAATTTTAAAAATGAAAAAAGATTTTATTAAAATTTTAAAAAAATCTGGTGGGGTTGGGGTTTTGCCGACCGATACGCTTTATGGATTGGTGGGACGGGCGTTAGATAAAAAAGCAGTTGAAAGAATTTATAAATTGAAAGGCAGAAATAAAAACAAACCATTCATTATTTTGATTTCCTCTCTAAAAGATTTGAAACTTTTTAAAGTCAAACATTCTCACATTCTCAAGAATGTTGGAATGTTAAAAAAAATATGGCCGGGAAAGATAAGCGTTATTCTGCCATGTCTTTCCAAAAAATTTGTGTATCTGCACCGAGGCAAGAAATCACTTGCGTTCCGCCTACCTAATAAAAAATCCATAATATCTATTTTAAAAAAAACCGGCCCGCTGATTGCGCCGAGCGCTAATCCTGAAAGCAAAAAGCCGGCATATACAATTACGCAAGCTCGGCGTTATTTTGGCGACAAGGCAGATTTCTATGTGAACGTAGGGTGCCGAAAAATCAAACCTTCCACTTTAGTTTTTCTTACAAGCCGTGGGTATGTTACAATACGTTCATGACTCCAAAGATACTTAAATGGGTGTTGGTTGCGGCGATTATTATTGTTCTTAATCTGTTTTTTAATTATACGGCGGCGCTGGTATACGACGAACCTCTGCAAGACACTTTTTGTAAACGTGAACAGGTGACTATCCCACCCGAAACACAAGAACAATGTTTGGCGACAGGTGGTGGTTGGACGGCTACAACTTCTTACGATAAGGAAAATTTTTACAAGAGTCAGTCAGTGGTCCGTCCTGCGCCGGCAGGAGATCTAAAAGCCCCAGAGGGTTATTGCGATTTGGATTATACTTGCCGGCAAAGTCTTGAAAGCGCGACCAAGGTTTATAACCGAGATATTTTTGTAATTTTAGTAGTGGCCGGCATAATTTCTTTATTGATCGGATTTTTTATAAAATATCAAGTAGTTTCCATAGGACTTTCTTTGGGTGGAATTTTATCATTAATTATTGCCTCAATGCGTTATTGGTCGGATATGGATGATTGGTTGCGGGTGGCTGTATTAGCCGTGGCGTTATGTATATTAATATGGTTGGGTATCAAAAAAATCCGGGAATGAAATCTCAAGACTACAATCCTAAAAAAATAGAAACTAAATGGCAGAAAGAGTGGGAGAAAAAGAAAATCTATAAAACCGCGGATGCTGGTAAAAAGTTTTACGCGCTAGTTGAATTTCCGTATCCATCTGGAGATGGGCTTCATGTCGGACACCCGCGACCTTATATCGGCATGGATATAATTGCTCGCAAAAAACGCATGGAGGGTTTTAATGTTCTGTTTCCGATGGGCTGGGATGCTTTTGGTCTGCCCACGGAGAATTACGCCGTTAAGACCGGTTTACATCCAAAAATTGTCACCAAAAAAAATACGGACAATTTTCGGAAGCAGATGAAGATGCTGGGTTTTTCTTTTGACTGGTCACGAGAAGTAAATACTACTGATCCGGAATATTATAAATGGACACAATGGATATTTTTGAAGTTTTTTGAGAAAGGATTAGCTTATAAGGCCAAATCCGCGATTAATTGGTGTCCGTCTTGTAAAATCGGCTTGGCCAACGAAGAGGTTATAAGTGGAAATTGCGAGCGTTGTGGCGGATTGACCGAGAAACGCGAAAAAGAACAATGGATGTTGGCCATCACCAAATACGCCGATCGTTTGGATAAAGATTTAGATTTGGTTGATTATCCCGAGCGCGTCAAAATTCAACAAAGGAATTGGATTGGGAAGTCGGAGGGCAGTGAGATTGAGTTTAAAATCAACCCCACCCCCGCCCCCCCCAAAGGGGAGGGGGAATTCGGATACCACACAACTGATTCAAAAACATGGAAAGTTCTACAGGGAAGAGTGCTTGAAATGAGAAAAAATGCCACGGAAGCCGAAGATATACTTTGGCAATCATTAAGAAAAAATTTAATGGGATATCATTTTAGAAGACAACAAATTATCGGCAATTTTATAGTAGATTTTGTTTGCTTGGAAAAATCTCTGGTAATCGAGGTTGATGGGGATATACATGATTATCAAAAAAAGGAAGATGGGGAACGAACAGAATTTCTAAAACAAAGAGGATTTCAGGTTGTAAGATTCAGGAATGAAGAAATATTAAGCAATATTTCTGGTACACTCGAGAAAATTGAAGAGCATTTAAAAGCCCTTCCCTTTGGGGAGGGTTTGGGTGGGGTTAAAGTTTTCACTACCCGTGCAGATACGCTTTTTGGCGTGACTTATGTCGTGCTTGCGCCAGAGCATGAGTTAATTAAGAATTTGAAATTAAAAATTACGAATTATAATGAAGTTGAAAAGTATGTTGAAGAAGTAAAAAATAAATCCGAGTTATCACGTACTAATACATCAGAACAAAAAACCGGAGTAGAGTTAAAAGGAATCAAAGCTATAAACCCAGCCAATAATGAAGAAATTCCGGTGTGGGTCGCCGACTATGTGCTCCCGCAGTATGGCACCGGCGCAGTGATGGCCGTGCCCGCGCATGACGAAAGAGATTTTGAATTTGCGAAGAAATTTAATCTACCAATTCTTGAAGTAGTGGTTCCTGATCGTGTGGATTTCAAAAATCCACCCCAGCGTGGTAAAAAAAATATTCCTCGACGGACAGTACAAGTAGTTTTACGTCGTCCGAGTGATGGGAAAATCATTATACTTCACTGGAAACATAATTCTTGGAAAACATTAATAATCGGAGGCGTCGAAAATGGTGAAGATTTACTTCAAGCTGCCACACGTGAAGTACAAGAAGAGACTGGTTATAAAAACATTAAATTTATTAAGAAACTTGGAGATATGTATGCTGAGTATTTTGCATCTCATAAAAACGAAAATCGACGTGCATATGCAACCGGTTTTCTATTTGATATTATTGATGAGGAAAAAAATAAAATCTCTATTGAAGAAAAATCTAAACATGAACCTGTTTGGTTGTCTGTTGAGCAAGCCATGAAGATAGTAATAGGAGTTGAACCTCCTATCTTTTTAACCCGACTTGAACAGAATTCATGGTTTTATGATGGGGAGGGAACATTAATTAATTCTAATAGTTTTGTTGGTTTAAGTTCTAAAGAAGCCCGCAAAAAAATCACTGAATTTGTCGGCGGGAAAATAGTGACGAAATACAAACTGCGCGATTGGATTTTTTCAAGACAGAGATATTGGGGCGAACCGATTCCGCTTGTGTATTGCGAAAATTGCGCCAAACAAACATGTCAACCTGGCAGGTCGACATGTTTAAATGCGGGCTGGGTACCGGTGCCAGAGAAAGATTTACCGGTTAAGTTGCCGGATATAAAAAATTATAAACCGACAAACACGGGCGAATCGCCTTTGACAGCGATAGAAAAATGGGTAAATACCACATGTCCGACATGTGGGGGAAAAGCCAAAAGAGAAACAGACACGATGCCAAACTGGGCCGGAAGTTCTTGGTATTATCTGCGTTATTGCGATCCAGAAAATAATAAAGAATTTGCAAGCCAGAAAAAATTAGACTACTGGATGCCTGTTGATTGGTATAACGGCGGAACAGAACACACCACCCTGCACCTTCTTTACTCGCGCTTCTGGCACAAATTTTTATACGATTTAAAACTTGTACCCAGTTCCGAACCTTATAAAAAACGCACTTCGCATGGGCTCATTCTAGGCGAAAACGGAGAGAAAATGTCCAAGTCGCGTGGCAATGTTATTAATCCGGACGGTATTGTGAAAACCTACGGCGCCGACACTTTGCGTCTGTATGAAATGTTTATCGGGCCCTTTGACCAAGACGCGCCGTGGAGCACTGAAAGTATTATTGGTGTGCGGAGATTTTTAGAAAGAATGTGGAGAGTAGCTTTGTTGGCAAAGGATTTTTTCGGTCCTCGGGTCGCCCTTCGGGCTCAACCAGACACTCAAAAATCCTCTGCCAACTCCGCTATACTAGAAAAACTTCTCCATAAAACCATCAAAAAAGTTGGCGAAGATATAGAAAAAATGAGTTTCAATACTGCAATTTCAGCCATGATGATTTTAATGAATGAAATGGAAAAATCTAACAAAGTGACAATTAAAGACTATAAAATATTTTTAAAACTATTATCTCCCTTTGCTCCGCATATCGCCGAAGAACTTTGGCAGAGAAGTCAGACTTCAAAGAAGTCCCCGAAGTCTGACTTCAAAAGTATTCATCTGGAATCTTGGCCGGAGTATGACGAAGCAAAAATCAAAGACAAGGAAGTTAAAATCGCGGTTCAAATCAATGGAAAAACCCGCACAGAGTTGGCCGTACCGGCCGATATTACCAAGGAGCAAGTCTGTGTTAAGGCGTTAGAACTACCAGCAGTGCAAAAATGGCTGGCTGGCCGTAATCCACAAAAAACTATTTACATACCCGGTCGTATTTTAAATATTGTGGTATAATTGCCGACACATGGATTCCAGAGCGCAACTCATGAACAAAATTTCGTTTCTGTGTCTTTTGGGAATGATCTTTCTTTTACCTTTTTTTGTATTGCCTTTTTTCAATATTGTTGTTAGCAAGGGTCTTCTTTTTACTGTTGGTATTTTACTTTCTGCTATTTTTTGGATAGTAGGGCGCATGATAGATGCTGAGTTCACTTTTCCCAAAAGTTATCTTTTGTGGGCTGGTTTAGGGCTTGTATTCACATCTTTTCTTGCCACAATTTTTTCTTCCAACCCATCCCTGTCTTTTATTGGTCATGGATTTAATGTCGACACGTTTATTTATACTCTTCTTTTTTTCATTGCCTTTTTCCTTTCCACACAGTTTTTTAATAATTCTAAAAGGATTTTTCAACTTTTTCTAACGTTCCTTTTGTCGTTTGTAATAATAGCTCTTTTTTCGCTTTTCGTTTTATTTTTCGGGCATTCTGATTTTTTAAAAAACTCGTTTTTAGTGAACATACCAACCAATATAGTTGGCAGTTTGAATAATCTGGCTATTTTTTCGGGATTAGTGATTATATTATCTCTTATTACCTTAGAATCTTTAGAGTTCAAGAAAATTTTCCGTTTTTTCCTATTTGCAATCTTAATTATTGCCCTTTTCTTTTTAGCTCTGGCTAATTTTTCTTTCATTTGGCTAGCAACTGGGTTATTTGCCCTGTTTTTGTTTATTTGCAAGCTTTCATTTCAGTCGGATGTTTTTGAAAAAAAGGCGGAAGATGAAAAGAGTGGTAAAATATTTTTTAATCAACGTGGGCGGTTTTTCCCCACAATATCTCTTATTGTTGTGTTAATATGTCTTGTTTTTGTTGTTGGTAGTGGCACTATTGGGAAATTTGTCCCTAATTTTTTTAATGTAAAAAATGTAGAATTTCGGCCTTCTTTGGGAACCACTTGGTTTGTGGATAAAGAAGTACTTTCACAAAGTCCGATTTTGGGCGCCGGACCGGGACATTTTACGCATGAGTGGCTCGTCCATAAACCGATTTCTTGGAATAAAACAAATTTATGGAATTCAGTCTTTGACAGTGGTTTTGGCATTATTCCAACAGCACTTATAACTGTGGGTATTTTAGGCGGGTTGGCTTGGATTTTTTTCCTTGGCGCGTTTTTATTTTATAGCATAAAAGCGCTTGCTGTTTCTAATAAAGATAGAATTTCCGATTATCTTCTTTTAACGTCGTTAGTGGGCGCGCTTTTTCTTTGGTTGGTTAATTTTATATTTACGCCCAGCATTGTTTTAATTGCTCTTTCTTTTATTATGACAGGTGTTTTTCTTGGCGTGTTGATGCATAGAAAAGACATCGGAATATTTAAATTACAATTTGGAAATAGCCGAATAAAATTGTTTTTTTTCAATCTTCTGCTTGTAATTCTTTTAATTCTGTCAATTTGGATGGGTTATATTTTTATGCGCAAATTCTTTGCGATAACTTGGACAGATCGCGCCGTTAGGTCAATGGCCCAGAATGATCTGGACACATCAGAAAAATATCTACTGCGTTCGATTTCTTTGAGTCCCACTGATTTATCCTATCGTTTTCTAGTTGATGTTTATACCCAAAAATTAACTCTGCTTTTAAATTCCGAAACCAAATCTTCCACCGAAGATGCTCAAGTGATTGTTCAAAAAGCTGAAATAGCCGCTCGGTCGGCCGTGGCCTATGATTCTGAAAATTATTTTAATCAGGCCACACTCGGACGGTTGTACGAGTTTTTTCTTTCATTAGGCGTACAGGGATCATATGAAAGCGCTATTTCTTCTTACACCGACGCGCGCAATCTTAATCCCAAAGACCCAACGGTTCCCATTGCTCTTGCTCGGGTTGAAATGATTTCTAAAAACAGCGACAAGGTTCGTCAGTATTTAACGGAAGCGCTTCAATTAAAACCGGATTATATTATCACCCTACTTTCATTTTCTAGGTTTGAAAAATTAGAAGGAAATATAAATGCGGCTATAAAATATGCCGAAGACGCTTTAGTTATTTCTCCAGAAGATACTGAGATTAAAACATACCTAGAAAACCTACGCCAACCCGTTTCAGTACCAGAAGTTCCTGTGGAAACACTGAATGAAAACGTACCGAATGAGTAATGGTAAAACACTTATTGGGAGTTTTTAATAAAGAAATCCACGGTTTGGAAGCGGTTGCGTTTCTTATAAGTTTTTTTGTTTTTCTTTCACAACTATTGGGTCTTTTGCGTGATCGGGCGCTAGCGCATTATCTTGGCACGTCGCGCGCGCTTGATATTTATTACGCCGCTTTTCGCGTGCCCGATTTTCTTTTTGTATCTTTGGCCTCTTTGGTTTCTATAAACGTTTTAATTCCGTTTTTCTTAAGTTGTCTGGAAAAAAGTAAACCGGAAGCCCATAGATTTATGAATAATATATTTACGGCTTTTTTAATTATTATGATTGCCGTAAGCGCGATTGTTTTTATAATCGTACCTATTTTAGCGCCTCTAATCGCACCCGGTTTTAATTCAATCGAACAAGGGGAGTTGATTAATCTCATCCGCATAATGATGCTTTCGCCGATTCTTATGGGCCTTTCTAATTTATTTGGCACTGTCACGCAAATTTTCCGCAAGTTTTTTGTATATGCCCTATCGCCGGTTTTTTATAATTTAGGAATAGTTATAGGCGTGCTGGTTTTTTATCCGCTTTGGGGTTTGAATGGCTTGGCTTTAGGAGTGGTGTTGGGCGCGCTTTTCCATTTTCTGATTCAAGTTCCGGCTGTGGTTAAATCCGGATTTCTTCCGCATTTTGTTCGCAATATAAATTGGCTGGAAATAAAAGAAGTCATATTGGTTTCCGTGCCGCGTGCTTTGGGATTGGCTCTAAATAGTTTTGCCTTATTAGTTATAGTGGCCATAGCCTCGACTTTAAGTTCGGGTTCCATTTCAATTTTTAATTTTGCTAAGAATTTACAGGCAGTTCCGTTGGGTTTGATAGGTATTGCTTTTTCAGTGGCGGCCTTTCCGACTTTGTCGCGTTTATCCGCTCAACAGGCGGGTTTGGCGAACGAAGAGCATCTTCAGAAATTTACCAAACATTTTGAAACGGCCGCCCGCCAAATTATTTTTTGGGCTTTGCCGGCCAGTTTTCTTTTTATAGTTCTACGCGCGCAGATTGTGCGCGTAATTTTAGGATCTGGACAGTTTAGTTGGTCGGATACACAGCTTACGGCGGCCTCTGTGGCGATTTTTTCCGTTTCTATTTTAGCGCAGAGTTTGCTTTTATTAACAGTGCGGAGTTTTTACGCGGCCGGCGAAACTCGCCGGCCGCTCATAGTAAACGTCATTTCCACGGGAATTATTATCGTATTGTCTTTTGTTTTTCTTAAAATTTTTCACGAGTCATCTGCTATTCAGGAATTCTTTGAATCTTTATTGCGAGTTAGGGGATTAACAGGCACGGAAGTTTTAGTGTTGCCGTTAGCTTATTCTTTAGGCACTATAATAAACGCGCTGTGGTTACTTTTTGTTTTTCGCAAGAATTTTTTAAAAACAGGAAAAAGTTTTTTGCGTGTTATTTTCTTCCAGATTTTTATGGTTTCATTGGTGGGCGCGTTGGTTACCTATATCGGATTGAATGTTTTTTCTCGCGTTTTTGATCTTTCAACTTTCTCGGGTGTTTTTTGGCAGGGATTAGTTTCAGGTATTTTGGGTATTGCCGCGGGTATGGCCGTGCTTAGGTATACCGGAAATCCAGAACTTAAGGCTGTTGTGCGCGTGCTTAAAACCCGATTTTCCAAGCTCTCTCCCTTCGGCCCGTCTTCTGAAGAACTTTGACTTGATTTTTCCGGACTTCGGTGTATTATCAAATCGTGATGAAAGGCGAACTATTAAAGAATTTAAAAACACTATCGGTTCTTATCATCTGCATTATCGTCATCGGCGGACTTGCTATTTTATCCGGACCTAACCAGTCCAACCAAAAAGAGGCTGATCAAACAGTTGGTCAAGAGAATAGTGATAGTGATGATGTTGATATTGTTGTTGACCTGGAAACCCTTAAGGTTCTAGGAGAAGGTTATTCTAAAGACAAAAACAATGTTTATTATGAAGATGAAATTATTCCCCGCGCCGACCCGACAACCCTTGAGGTTCTAAATAACCATTATACTAAAGACAAAAACAATGTTTACTATTACAGGGACATTATTGTCGGCGCTGATCCGACAACCTTTGAGGTTTTATCATATATTGCATATGGAATTGATGAACCCTTCCCAGTTCCTTACTCCAAAGACAAAAACAATGTTTATTATGAAGATGAAATTATTCCCCGCGCCGACCCGACAACCTTTGAGGTTTTAGAAAATGGCCACTCCAAAGATAAAAATAATGTTTATTATGTTTTTTGTGATGAGAGTGATTGCTATGATACAACAGTACTTGAAAATTCTGATCCACTAACCTTTGAGGTTTTAGAATGGCCTTATTCCAAAGACAAAAACAATGTTTATTATGAAGATGAAATTATTCCCCGCGCCGACCCGACAACCTTTGGGGTTTTACCATATATTGCATATGGAACCGATGAACCCTTCCCAGTTCCTTACTCCAAAGACAAAAACAATGTTTACTATTACGGGGACATTATTGTCGGCGCTGATCCGACAACCTTTG
>MFVN01000044.1:0-5319 GCA_001786095.1 Candidatus Nomurabacteria bacterium RIFCSPLOWO2_02_FULL_42_17 | reverse complement strand
ATCCGACAACCTTTGAGGTTCTAAATAACTATTATAATTATACTAAAGACAAAAACAATGTTTACTATAACGAGGGAATTATTCCCGGCGCTGATCCGACAACCTTTGAGGTTTTAGATGGTTATTATTATACTAAAGATAAAAATAAGGTTTATCATTATGGAGACATTATCGTCGGCGCCAATCCAAAAACATTTCGGGTGCCTGATTAATTTCTAAAAAAGAACTTTGATTAACTTTGTTTTTCCTATTCTGACCTTTATTAATGATCGTTAATAATCGTCGAGATGGTTTAGGACGGTGAATTTTGATATATTGAACAGTATGGATTTGCGGCACATAAGAAACTTCAGCGTCATCGCCCATATTGATCACGGGAAATCTACTCTGGCGGATCGGATGCTGGAAATAACCGGCACGATTGAAAAACGCAAAATGCGGGCGCAATTTTTGGATATGATGGAACTTGAGCGCGAGCGTGGAATTACCATAAAAATGGCCCCCGTTACAATGACCTACAAGTTGCCTGCCCGCAATGCTACGCATGGCGTTGCAGGCGGGGAAGCTACAAACTACAAGCTAAATTTGATAGACACCCCCGGCCATATTGATTTTTCTTATGAGGTTTCGCGCGCGCTCAAGGCCGTGGAAGGCACGATCCTTTTAGTTGACTCGACGCAGGGCGTGCAGGCCCAAACTTTTTCAGTGTTGGAAATTGCCCGCACGGCCGGACTCAAAATAATTCCGGTAGTTTCTAAAATAGATTCACCATTGGCGCGGATATCGGAAACCAAAGCCGAAGTCGCGCGCTTGCTAGGTTGCCGTTCTGAAGATGTGCTTGAAGTTTCCGGTAAAACAGGGGAAGGAGTGAACGAATTATTGGAAGCGATTGTGCAAAGAATTCCGCCTCCGGCGCCACCAGCGGAGGGGGTGAGAGCCCTAATTTTTGATTTTAAATTTTCAGATCATCGCGGGGTTATTGTTTATACTAGAGTTTTTGATGGCCGTATTCAGCCGGGTGACCGTTTGCGTTTTTGCGCTTCAGGACGTGAATTCAAAGCTTTAGAAGTTGGTGTTTTTTCTCCCCAAGAAAAACCATGTTCCGAACTTTCTTCCGGAGAAATAGGTTATGTCGTTACCGGCATCAAGGAACCCGGCGGAGCGTCGGTAGGCGACACGCTTTCAACTTGGAATTCATCTTTACCCGCGCTGGCTGGTTATGATACGCCTCGTCCAGTTGTTTGGGCGTCAATTTATCCGGAGGGCCAGGATGATTTTAATGCCTTACGTAGCGCCCTTGAACGCCTCCATCTCTCGGACGCCTCGCTTTCTTTTGAGGAAGAATCTTCCGGCGCGCTGGGCCGAGGTTTTCGTTGTGGTTTTTTAGGAATGCTTCATTTAGAAATAGTGGCCGAGCGCCTACGGCGCGAGTTTAATTTAAATTTAATAACCACCACACCCACTATCGCTTATCGTGTTACTTGCAAAGTTGGTTTTAATAAAAATAAACAAGAGGTAATTTATTCGCCCAGCCGTTTTCCGGACGAGCATTTAGTTTTGTCTACCTCCGAACCTTGGGTAAAAGCGCGCGTAATCGCGCCCAATGATCGTTTGGGGGCGATTATGCCGCTTTTTCATGAACACGAAGCTGAGGTAGGAGAAACCCAAAGTTTTGGCGAAGATCGCTCAGTTGTTAATTTTGAAATACCCCTGCGCGAACTGATGCGCGGTTTTTTTGATGAACTTAAAAGTGTTTCCTCGGGTTTCGCGTCTATCGCTTATGAGCCGGGTGATTTTCGGCCGGCGGACGTCGTGCGTTTGGATATTTTGGTGGCCGAAGAGCCGGTTCAGGCTTTCGCGCGAGTAGTGCCTCGTCGGCGCGCCGAACTTGAAGCCGAGAAGGTTGTGGATAAATTAAAGACCATATTACCGCGCCAGCTTTTTACCTTAAAAATCCAAGCGCAAGCGCTGGGTCGGATATTGGCCTCGCGTTCTCTGCCGGCGTTGAAAAAGGATGTGACTGGTTATCTTTACGGCGGGGACCGCACCCGTAAAATGAAACTTTGGAAAAAACAAAAAGAGGGCAAAAAACGCCTGCGCGCGCGTGGGCGCGTGAACATCCCTCACGAGGTGTTCTTAAAAATGATGCGCGGGTAAACTCGTTGAAATCAAATCTCAACAGTTCAGTGTTTAGAAAAAGCCGGGGGCGTAGAGTAAAATCATACTTATGATGATAAATACACACACGACACCCCAGATAATATTCAGTTTTTTGCGGTGGCGGGGATTTAGAATCATGTTAATATTATAACCGATTATGTTAAATTTTCAAAAGCGCAAGAAAATAGAAGGATTGCTTTATTCGCCGTGGATGCTTGTGTTGATGGTTCTTTTAACCGGTTTTTTTATTTATAAATTAGCTGGCATAGTGATAAAAAGCAATGAAACCAATGCTCAAAAAAAAGAATCCTTGGCGGATTTAAACAAATCTCAAAATCAAAAAGCTTCTCTAATTGAAGCACTGGAGGACTTGGAAACCCAATGGGGTTCGGAAAGGGCGGTTGTGGATAAGTTTCGGGTGGTGAAGGAAGGGGAGGGGTTGATTGTCATATTAAACCCCGATAAAAATGTGGAAAACGAAAAAAATCACTCCAAAGACAACAGCCTGTGGAATTCCTTTAGAAATTTATTTAAATAGGCGGGAAATAATGCGGGATGCGAGAATCGAACTCGCGTCTATTGCTTGGGAAGCAATCATTCTGCCACTTAACTAATCCCGCCTGAATTTTGTTTTTTTGCGTATTTGTATTATACTTAGATTATGAACACTAAACCAGTTTCAATTTATACAACCACGAGTTGTGTGTATTGCAAGTTGGCCAAGGATTTCTTTAAGGAAAAAGGTGTAGCTTATCAGGAATTTGACGTGGTCAGTGATTTGGCTAAACGACATGAAATGATAGAAAAATCCGGCCAAATGGGCGTGCCGGTCATTACTATCGGTGATGATTTAATCGTCGGCTTTGATCGCCAGCAGATTTCCAAATTACTAGGGCTATGAATTTCGTCTTATTTTTGAGCATAATTTTTTTTCTAGCTACTTTCATGAACTAAAGCATGAAAGCATAAAAATAACGGTATTAACAGGCAAGCAAGGAGAGTCCTTGCTTGCCTTGACCATTAGGCCAACCGAGAAGCCCCCGTAAGGGGGCTTTGTTCGTTTTATGGTTTTTTTCAAATTGCGTGCGCTCTTTGAAAATTAGGATTTTGGCAATTTTGAAAAGAGGGGTCGGTACATGTCGTCCTGAATGTCGATATGTAATTCCTTACGATGAATTTTATCACAAAATTCAATCGGTGTCTTTTCAATAATTGCCAAAGGTTGCTGTTCGTTCCCTTCGCCCATGACGAAAACTGCGGCCGTGGCGAGACTATCGGCAACATTGGTGCGGGAGAATTTAAATTTTCTTCCGAAAATATCCGGCATTCCGCGATAGTCTTTTACACCACGAAAACCCGCGTATCCAATGGCGACGCCGATTATACCGGCGCGAAGCGGAATCGTCCGGCTGTCGATAATTAGAACGCCGAGATGTCTAACGCCGTATTTCTGTCGCAATTTATCGCGCAGAAAGCGAGCGGTTTTGAAGCTGTCTTTTGGCAAAAGTATGAGTTTGCCGTTTGCGTTGGACTCATCAATTCCGGCCGAGGACATCGCCATTCCATCCTTTACCGTAAGCCAAACATATTTAGTGGGAATGGCAAATTCGCTTTCTGCGCGGATCAGCTTCTCTTTGGACTTAATGTTTTCGACGACAGCCGTCCGTTTTTCCGCAAGGGCGACGATTTTGGAAGTAACGACAATAACGGATTTTTCAGATAGTTTTTTGAAGTAATCCGTAATGAATGCAAACAAATCGTCGCCCTCCTGAAAGATACGTGTTTTGATTGGTTGGATAATCATGGTTGTTGATGGTTAATCTGATAATAGAGCAAGAGTGTGCCGGTTCGATGGTAACATAAATTTCATCGAGGAGTTCATTCTCCTTATGTTGTAGATGTTGCTTGTTCATTTTTGTCTCGCAAGAAGTGTATACCGAGGTAGGAAAGCGGAGTGTAGAGCGCGCCCATCGCCATTTTGTAGAGCCACCAAGTGATGATAATGCTCACAAGCGTATGGGTTGAGTAAACGCCCGCAAACGCTATGACCATAAAGATTGTCGTGTCGAGCAGTTGCGACCAGAGATTGGAGAGGAGCGAGCGTAACCAGAAAAGTTTTATGCCCAATTTTTCGCGGAAGAAAAAGAATGACAATACATCCTGATATTCTGCGATGAGGAATGCAACAAGCGAAGCAATAGCAATGCGTGCCGAGACACCGAAAATCTGATTGTATCCTTGCCTTGCCCACTCGCCGTCTGCCGACCACGGCATAGCAAGCGACAGAAACGAATACGCGATAAACAAAGCTGTACTGATAAATCCGGCAAGAACGAAGAATTTTGCGGTGCGCTTGCCGTACACTTCGCCAATGACATCAGTCATAAGAAACACGACCGGAAAAGAAAATACCGCTACCGAAAGGTGCGAACCAAAAATGAACGGCATTATTTTCAATCCGAGAGTGTTTGCCGCAAAAAGCGAAGTGAGATATACGGCAAGCGCGATGAGTAGTTTTTTTAACGAATGTGCGGTGAGTTGAATCATAGTTGTAATTCTTTAATTTAATGAATATGAAGTTAATAAATACACACAAACAAAAAACCCGCCCGATAGGGCGGATGCAAATACGAAATGCAACCCTTGCCCTATCGGTCAGGAAAGGTGCTGTAAACGAAGCCAGACCAAGTTTTTATGCGATGATTATGAAGCATGGTTTTGAAATTTATGAGCGTACGCAACCGGATTTTTCCGAAGCGAGAACGGCGCGGGAATTTCTTTCCCCCCGACCTCCTTTCCTTCCCGCGCCGTCCGAGCGTTACGCCGGAGCGAAGCGGAGGCGATTAGGAATCCTTCAGGAAATGGTTTCGAGCCGTACGGTAAAGATACACCACAATCTGACTTTCTGCAACAATGCCTTTTTTCCGTGGTCGCGCGAAGCGCGTCCCACCTTCTGGCTTTGAAAAAGCCGCTTCGTTCTGTATTGGTGCAGTATTCTTAAATTAGCCCGAACCGTTTTCGCCGCCGCAGGCGGCGAGGAATTCCCCCCGCGAAAATTCGGAAAGGCGGCGGAGCCGCACCGATGACAATTTCAAGTTTTTCTTTGGCGGCATTTAATTCAAGAATTCGCAAAGCGAATATCTAAATAATAGAGAATTT
>MFVN01000043.1 GCA_001786095.1 Candidatus Nomurabacteria bacterium RIFCSPLOWO2_02_FULL_42_17 | reverse complement strand
TCTTTATAAAGCAGACCGCGCGTATCGGCTTTTTTTATAACCGTCCAAATTTTTTCCATATATTCCGGGTCATAGGTCGCGTAAGGATGTTCTTGGTCCAACCAAAAGCCGATGCGTTCGGTAAATTTTTCCCATTCTTTTTTGTATTTCCAAACGTTTTCCCGGCATTTTTGATTGAAAGCGGCAATGCCAAAACGTTCAATATCCTTTTTTGATTTGAAACCGAGCTGTTTCTCAACTTCTAACTCAACCGGTAAACCATGCGTGTCCCATCCGGCTTTTCTTCGCACATGATAACCGCGCATGGTGCGATAACGCGGAATAACATCCTTAAAGACACGCGATTCCAAATGATGCAGGCCCGGCCGGCCGTTAGCGGTCGGTGGCCCCTCATAAAAAACAAATTCGCCACGTGGCGCGGGTTTTTCAAGCGATTTCTCAAAAATTTTATTCTTCTCCCAGAATTCCAGAATTTTCTCTTCTTTCCGGGCTATTTCCGATTTTTCATCCATATGTTAATTTTAGCATAAATAAAAAGAACCAAGTTGGATAAACCACTTGGTTCTTATTTATCTTTGTTAGGGGCAGGAGATTCATTTGGTAGCGTAAAATTTGTATTCTAACATTGAATCACCAACCAGCAGTCCAATGCTATGAATGCAAATAATATAACTCAAACTCATCTTTGTTTTAGGTGGAATTGTGAAAACCACCTTCATATGTTCGCCGCTACTTATGGCGATAATATTGTCACCCAGCTCTTCAAATTTTTCCTGGTGATTTACTACTATCACCATAATGCTATCATTGGTGACATTCTCCAAATAATATCCCGCAGAGGCATCTTCTTTGGTCAAAATTACACCGGCCTTTTCTATTTTGGTCTGGGCCCTTAAATTGTCGCTGAGTATCAGACTCAGGCAACCTGCGATTAAAAAAGCAATTTTTTTCATTTTTTTTGAATTTTAAAGAACAACATCAATCAAGATTATTACCAAAATCGTTGTTGTTCCGGTTAAAAAATATATTTAATCCGTTCGTGAGTTTATCATATCTTCTAAAATATGTCAACCCTACATCTCCTTGGGAGCAGAGATGCCGAGCACGGTCAGGCCGTTGCGAAGGACTTGGGTAAAGGCGGCGGTCAGGGCGATTTTATAAGGCGAGGCGGGATCGTTCGCATCCACGATTTTTTCAGCAACGTAAAAAGTGTTGAAAGCGTGACAAAGTTCAATCAAGTAAGAGGCAACGTGTTGGGGCGCCAGTTCGCGCCAGGCCTGTTCAACTATTTCAGGAAAACGGTAAAGCAGGCGCTCCAAAACCCCAAAGGCGGAAAAACTTGTTTCAGCGGGGCCTTGCGAACGCGACGGCGCAAGTACGAGGAATTCGCCAGCAGGCGAATATCCGTGCTCCGCAGAAACAAGCTTTTCCGCTATGGCTTTTTTCAAAATTGATTGGGCGCGGGCATGTGAATATTGAAGATACGGCCCCGAGTCGCCTTCGAAAGAAATTGATTTTTCAAAATCAAAAATAATGTCCCGCCCAATGGCCTGCTTCAGAATGGAATATTTAAGCGCGCCCACGGATATTTGGTCGGCCAGTTCTTCGGTAAAAACGACTCGTCCCGACTCCGCCATTTTCTTTTTCACGCGCGCGCTGATCTCGGCCAGTAAATTTTCAGCCGCCACAACCTCGCCGGTGCGCGAGGACATTTTTCCGGAAGGCAAACGCAACATGCCGTGCGAGATGTGGGTGGTTTTTTTATACAGATCCGGGAAAATTATCGCTGCCGCCCGCAGTACCACTTTAAAATAATCAGATTGCTCGTTGCCGGTCACGACGACAGATCGGTCGTACGGGTAAAGATCGTATTTTATTTTCATTAATCCCAAATCTTTGGCTTCGTAGGTCGGCAGGCCCTGCGAGTTCACGAAAACACGCGTGTGCAGGCCGTACTTTTCTCCGCGAAAGACCGTGGCTCCGTCGCTTTTCTCAAAAATACCTTTTTCCGTTGCCTCGCGCACGATTTCTTCGCCAAAATTTCCGGATGTGCTCTCTAAAAAATAAAAATCAAACTTAGTGCCAAGTTTTTTATATATCTTTTCAAAATATTCTAAGCTTAATTTTTTTCCTTGATTATATACTTCATTAATTTGCCGATCGGTCAGATTATATATTTTCCTATTTACATCTTCAATTTCTCCTTTGGTTTGTTCATCTGATTCATAAGCCAGATTTCCAACCGCATACATACGCCCTAAAACATCGGCAGTAATATCATCCGGTTTAATGTTATTTTTCAATATGGCCCACACGGCCTTAGCCACGTGCAGGCCAATGTCGCCTTGATAGCAGGCGCGGCGAGTTTCGGCGCCATTCCATTCCACTAGGCGCGAAAGCGCTTCGCCGATGGTGTTGGCCATCAAATGGCCAATATGAAATTCCTTGAATGGATTGGGGTCGGTGTATTCAATAATCGCCTTTTGGCCCGCCAGTGCTTTTCCATGGCCGAAATTATCGCTTGATTTTAAAATTTCTTTTATGCTGTCCTCAAAAAAAATATTATTTAAATAAAAATTTATGAATCCGCCGGCGACCTCTATTTTTTCTATCTCATTTGGTAAATTTTTTTTAATTACACCACCTATCATATCTGCTACCTGAACACGAGATGGTTTTAACTCATTGGTTTCAAACTTTTTCCAACATACCATCGCCACATTTGTAGAATAATCCCCATTCTTCAAATCCTCCGGATGCTCCACGCTGAATTCCGCGTCCGGCGCGCCCAGTTTCACTAACGCATCCTTTATTAAATTTTCTATTTTATCCTTCATTGTTTTATTTATTCAAGATTCCTCTTACTTTTTCATAAATTTCTTTATGTATTTCCTTAGGCAACATTAAATTACCGTTTTTCATGCATTGTATTTTAACAAAATTATTAAGTTCGCCCACTAGCTTAAGCGCGGAACGGCGTGAGGCTTCTAAATGAGCTACATTTTTCTCAGCAACGTCTTTGCGTCCTTTTAAATATTTCTTTTTTGATTTTGAAAAGCCGGAAGAAAGAAGTTTCCGAGAAATCGAGACAGGAATATCAAGATAAAAAATGATATCCGGCCGCGGTATTCCAAAAATTTCATATTCCATTTTTTCAAGCCAACGCATAAAATCTCGACGCTTGCCTGAATTTTTTATTTTCCCGCCTTGATGAATTTGATTTGAGCTGACATATCTATCGACAATAACAATAAAGCCTTTAACGAGCCAGTTTTCAATCTGTTTTTTTGATTCAAATCTATCCGCCGCGTAAAGCACTGAAACTATTTTGGGGTGAATAGATAAAAATTCTTTATAGTGTCCCGCAAGGCATCTTCCTAAAAATTCGCCGAAAAAATTTTTATAATATTGCGGAAAATCTATGGTTCTGACTTTGATTTTCCGTTTTTTCAGCGCGCGCGCCAAAAACGCCGTCTGCGTGGCTTTGCCGCTCCCGTCTGTGCCGTCTATGACTATAAGTTTCCCTTTTTTCATATTACATTCTGCTGTATATTTTTATATATGCGACAGATCGATGTTCAATTAAAAATACCAGAACCCATTTATTTTTAATTTTAAAAATAACGCGATAATTCCCAACCCGGATTTTGCGATATCCTCGCAAACTTTTGCGGAGTGGCATGCCGTACACCTCCGGATTCGTCATTAATTTTTCTTCAATAACTTTTTGAACACGCCGCTTGTCGCTTGTGCCAAGTTTTGAAATATCCACAGAAAGCACCTTCGGATGATAAGCGACACCGTACATTTTATTTCCAGACCCTGGCGTGAGGTATGAACCGAACGCCTTTTGTGTCGCGCCCCCCAGCTAGTTTTTCCCACACACTATCTTCTTCAATAATGAGGGCTAGGCGGATTAATTCCGCGGCCTTGGTTGCTGTCGGCACCTTATCGCGTTTAGCAATTTTCGAAATTGACCAATTAAGGTCGGGGGAAAGGGTTATATTTAATCGCTTTTTTGTAGTTATACTGGCCATGTTTTTAGTGTATCAAAATCGTATCACATATGTCAATTCTCGCTGTTCAATTCTTTTAACGCCTCTTTTGCATAAAAAGTACAGCAGAAAATAGGGAAAAAAGCTATTCTATATTTTCAAACTTTTGCAGTAACATTTTATTTTTTCGCTTTAGTTAAGTAAAGTAGATAGTTTTTTTAATCTTAAAAATTCATCGACTTTCTGAAAAAGGATTTTTAAATCGTCATTATTAGAAATAGAATAATTAGCAAGATTCAAGCATTCAAAAAGTCGTTGTGTATTTGGCGGGGAATTTTCTTTTTGTTCGTTTTCTATAAATTCTGTAAGTGTTTTAGCTTCACCCAACTTATTACGAAGTATACATCTTTTGAATCTTATTTTCGGTTCAGCTGTTATTGCAAGCAAGATTAGATTGTAATTTTTGCGGATATAATCAATAACTTCCGTGACTCTAATTCCAGTTATAATTATTAAATCCTCTGGAATTTTATCTACTAAAAGTTTTACTAAAAATCCTGCTCCATTTTCCTTAACAAGATCGGACCCTATTTTAATTAAATTTTCTCGTGTCGGTTTTATTCCACGCTCTTTTGCAATATCTTTTAACGGCTGACTTATTTGGAAAGTTGATATGGTAAGTTTATTAGAAATATATTCGGCAACCGTATCTTTGCCAGAACCAACAGTTCCGATAATTCCTATAATTGTTTTCATAAATTTCTTTATATACTTCCGCGTGAAGTTTTTGTAAATACATATTATATTATAGCATATCTAAGACCAAAATCATATGTTATGTGAAATCTATTTTTTCGTGTATGTGAGACATAAATTATTTTCCCCATCTTAAAATCTTATCAATGCGGCGGGCGATTTTAACAAAATCTTTTTCTTTTTTTCCGCGGGTGGTTTCGGCCACTGTGCCCAAGCGGATGCCCGACGGATCTACCGGACTGCGTTCGTCAAAAGGAATGGTATTTTTGTTGACGATAATGCCGGCGCGCTCCAATCGATCGCTGGCTTCTTTTCCGCCGATGCCTTCTCCGTCCATCCAAGTGTCCATTAAAAGCAAGTGACTATCTGTCCCGCCAGAAACTACGCGCCACCCCAAGCGAACAAGTTCATCGGATAAAGCCCGCGCGTTTTTGACGACTTGCCGAGCATATTTTTTAAA
>MFVN01000042.1 GCA_001786095.1 Candidatus Nomurabacteria bacterium RIFCSPLOWO2_02_FULL_42_17 | reverse complement strand
CGAAACCTCCTACGCTCCCGACCGACCGGAGATTGTGTATTGCGAAAAGTGTTATCAGCAGGAGGTTTACTAGCCTAAGGATAGTGTATTAAAAAATGTCAAAGACGGCCTTTGACATCTGCTAAGTTTAAATTTTATAGATTTTGGCCTATGTATTTTATGACCACGCGGCGGTCGCGACCGTCGCCGGTTGATTCGGTTTTGATGTCCGGCCGATTAGAAAGATGCTCGTGTATAATACGGCGCTCATAAGAAGACATCGGTTCAACTTCAATGTTTGATTTGAAGTAACGGGCGCGCTCGGCCATCATATGCGCCAAGGTATGTAAACTTTCAATACGTTTCTTTTGATAATCATTTACGTCAACGACTATGTTGGGAATTTTGGACGTATTTTCTTGCGCGCAAAAAACTTTTTCCACCATCCGGCGTGCAAGATGGTTAAGGGCTTGTAATCCTTCGCCCCCACGCCCTATAAAAAAATGCGAATCGTCAGAATAGACAGAAAACCAATAAGTATCGTTGTCGGCATTATAAGAAGAACCAAATTCCCGTACATGAAAATTGGTGTCGCGTACCAGTTCTTCAATTAAGTTTTTTATCTTTTCCTGGTTCATTGGGGTTTTTTCTCTTTAAATACAGTTCTTGGCCTATAGTGAACATATTACTCACTAAAAGATAGAGCGCAACTGCCGCCGAAAATTTATAGGCGATAAAGGCCAAAAAAAACGGAAGGAAATATTTCATTTGGAGCTGAAAACTACGGCTTAATTGCCCGCCGAAAGAATTAGGATCGGCCGGCGCGGACGGTTGGGTCATAAGTTTTGTTTGAAAGAATTGTGAAATTCCCACTAAAACTGCCAAAAATAAACTCTTATCAGAAAGATCAACTAATCCTAGAAGCATTGGCGCGGGTTCTAATGGTAAACGTAAAAAAACTTGATATAAAACAATAATTATCGGTAGTTGGATTAATATGAGTAAAATACTAGAAAAAGGATTTACTTTATTCGCGCGATAAATTTCCATCGTCCGGCGGGCATATTCCTGCTTGTCGTTTTTATATTTTTCTTTTATCTGTTTAAGTTCCGGCTCTAACTCTTTCATTCGGTGCTGGCTTAAAATAGATTTTTTACTTAACGGAAAAAGAACAAGCCGGACCAGTATAGTAAGCACAATAATAGCCAACCCCACATCACCACCTAGGGCTGAAATAAAAAAAACTAGAGCCGTGTGCATGGGTTGATAAAAAACAGTATTCCACATGCTAGCTATTGTAGCAAAATTTCAGTGAGTTCGCTTTCTATATCTGAAAAAACCTTATGTTTGACGGAGGGTTTGAAAAATATCGCAATCCAAAGCGGGGATTTTAGTTGAAATAGGAGTTTCGCCGCCGTGGCGTATCCGCGGCGGCGAAAAAGATTGCGTTCTGTGGCTTTTTTAGAAACCTTGCCACTAGTCACAAAAGAAAACCGGCTTATACCATCGGGCGCGGGTAAAACCTTAAGAGTAAGGTTTGGGGAACGAAAAAATCGTCCTTTTTCCAGAACTTTATCAAACAATTCGCGCGGTAACCGGTGTTTTTTGGATAACATCAAACAGACAAGCGCTTGCGACCCTTTCTTCGGCGACGAACTAATGTTTTTTGGCCACCCGGAGAAGATTGGCGTTTTAAAAAACCGTGTGTTCGGGCGCGTTTTCTTTTTTTAGGCTGATAGGTTACAGACATGTGTGTAGTATACTAAATAATCCACAGGTTATCAACATGTTAATTAAGTTAGCAGGATGATTGCTTAATTTATAAGAAGTATATAATATCTAAGTAATGCTTGACCATAAACAAGTTTGGAGTAATTGTTTAACAGAGATTGAATCTAATATTTCTAAGGCCAACTTTAGTACCTGGTTTAAAAATACTAATATCCTCAAAGAAGAGGGTGGGGTTGTTTTTCTGTGCGTTCCTAATGAGTTCGTGAAGGAGTGGATAGCTAATAAGTTTCACAGGTTAATATTAAAGACGCTTGTGGAAACAGCTGAACATATACGGGCGGTGGAGTATGTTGTAACACGCGCGCCAGAACAAAACCAGACACACAATACTCAAGGAAAAATTATGATTAACCGTGGAGAGCTTCCTTTTCATGATTTATATGTAAGCCGTGATGATAATTTGAACCCGCGCTATACTTTTGATTCTTTCATAGTGGGGTCTTTTAATGAATTGGCTCACGCGGCCGCCCGGGCGGTAATTAATAATCCTGGCCGGGCTTATAATCCACTTTTTATATATGGTGGAACCGGATTGGGGAAAACGCATTTAATTCAAGCAACTGGTAATTCTATAAAATCACGTTACCCTGATAAAAAAGTTTATTATATAACCCTAGAAAGATTCGCGACCGATTTAGTCAATTCTTTTCAAAACAACAAAGCCAACTCTTTTAAAGAAAAGTATAGAAAATATGATGTTTTAATAATTGACGACATACAATTTGTTGGAAAAATGGATAAAACTCAAGAAGAGTTGTTTCATACTTTTAATACTTTTTATGAATCGGGGCGGCCAATTATATTTTCCTCTGATAAACACCCTAATTTTATACCTGGGTTGGAAGATCGTTTAAAATCACGCTTTGCTCAGGGTATGACCGTTGATATAACTGAACCGGACTACGAATCACGTTTGGCGGTGTTAAAAGCTAAGTCTTCGGAACTAAACATTGATATTCCGCTTGATGTTTTAGAATATATAGCTCGGTCGGTTAATGGAAATATACGGGAGTTGGAGGGAAGTTTAAATACAGTAATATGCCAAATTCAGCTTAAAAATGGTTTAACTATAAATGAAGTAAAGAAGCTTGTGTGTAATAATATTAAGCCAAAAAAGAATGTTTCAGTTAAAGATATTGTAAAAATTATCGCTGATTTCTATAATGTAAACGAGGGGGTTATTTATGAAAAAACTCGTCGGCGGGAAATAGTGCGCACCCGACAAATAATTATGTATTTATTGCGTGAAGATTATAGTGTTTCTTACCCATTAATTGGGCAAAAACTTGGGGGTAAAGACCACACAACAGTCATTCACTCATATGAAAAGGTTAAAAACGAGTTGAAAACCAACCCAACAATCTATGAAGAACTTGAGCGTATAAGAGCCATTCTTAAATAGTCGTTAATTTATTAACATTTTATTATTTTTAAAAAACAAAAAATAACCATGAAAAATAACACTGATTTGGGTTTTCAAGAAATTAACACCATTAATAATAATAATTTATTTAAACAATGAAATTAGAAGTTAGTGTTGATAAATTAAAAAACGCGGTTGCCCTAGCTAGCCGTATTGTTGGTAAAAATTTAAGTCTTCCAATACTTTCCACTATTTTATTTAAGGTTTCTGGTAAGTTATTAAATATACGCTCAACCAACTTGAGTTTAGGAATTGAAATAGAAATTCCCGCCAAAGTTTCCAAAGAGGGGGTAGTGGCTGTAAGTGGCGATATTCTTAATAATATATTTTCTAACATAAACCAAAACACGGTTACCTTAGAATCTTTACAGGGGAACATATTAATAAACTCGAAAAATAGTAATATTTTAGTTAAAAGTCTTCCGGCTGAGGATTTTCCAACCATTCCATCTGTGTCTGGAAAAACATTTAACATAAACTCAAACATTTTAATCAATGGAATTAAATCTGTTCATTGGAGCGCTTTGGTTTCTGATATTAAACCGGAAATATCCAGTGTTTATATGTGGTCAGAAAACGGGCAACTGGTATTTGTGGCCACAGATTCCTTTCGTTTGGCTGAAAAAAGAATAAAAACAAAAAACCAAGAAGAAATACCCGGAATAATTTTACCTTTCAGGAATGTTGTTGAAATAATAAGGATATTTGACGGATTGGATGGAGAAATCAAAATAAGTTATAACAAAAACCAAATCTCATTTTCTTGTAACGGAATTTATGTAACCTCTCGTTTAATTGATGGGATTTATCCGGATTATCGCCAAATAATTCCCAAAGAAAAAACCACAGAAACAATTGTACTCAAACAAGATTTTTTAAGTGCCCTAAAAATTGCCGGTGTTTTTTCTGGTAAGTTTAACCAAATAAGTTTAATAGCGCGCCCGCGAGAGAAAAACTTCTTTATAAATTCAAAAAGCGCTGAAGTTGGAGAAAACCACACACGCGTGGATGCCGCGCTTTCTGGGGAAAATATTGAAGTTAATTTGAATCTTAAATACTTAATGGATTGTTTGCCGGCCATATCTGATGACAGTATTGTAATTAGATTTAATGGGGCCGATAAACCCATTCTAGCGCGCGGTGTGTCTGATTCATCTTTTACTTATCTTATTATGCCCATAAGCCCCTCTAAATCAGAAACAAAAACCGAAAAATAAAAAACAAAGAAAAAGATAATGAAAAAAATTTCTGAATTATTGGTCAAGTTTAGTCAATTACTTAAATCTGGCATAGAAACACGACGAACAATTGCTTTAATTATAAATAAACATACCCAAGCCGGTCTTAATGAAAAAAAAATTGAAATCCACAACGGAATAGCCAGAATTTCTGCTTCTCCATCCGCTAAATCGGAAATTTTTATGAAAAAATCTGAAATTCTTTCCGAGCTTCAAAAACTCCTCGGCCCCTCGGCCCCTAAAGAGCTACGTTGAATTGCATAGTGGCTTCAGTGGTGTTAAAGACTGAATCAGTCACCATAATTCTAAGTTTGTTTTCGGATTCAATGGCGTCTACTTCATTTGGCAGAAAAGATATTGAAAAAGGCAGATGTATCGCGCTACCAAGATATTCTTCATTCACAAAGAAATCAACTTTTTGAACAGGATAAACACCTGAATTTTTTAAATTTACATTTATTTTTTCCCCAAGCCCATAAACTTTATTTGGTTCTGGGTTCAATATTTCCACTATTGGCATTTTTCCCGGTATATGCACATCATCGTAAGCGGTGGGTTTGTTTTTTATACTCGTAGCCGCAAAACGTCCGCTATTTTGCGCCCACCAATTTTGCGTGGGAATTTCCCAGTGCTCAAACTGCGGATCGTTTGCTGGGTTTTCGGGTGCCGGCCCCAACGGATTATCTTTTTGAATCCAAAAAAGTTCAGAATGAACGTTGGTTATAATATGTTCAACCTTTGTTTCACGTGGCGTATATTCAGTCGCTAGTTTTCCAGAAATACGGTCGATAAAAAAGCTTTCCCCACCCAACCATTCTCCGCGCAATATTGGTTTTTCTGGTTGAGGTATGTCTGGGGAATTAAAAGTTTCGTTTGGAAAACGTTCGGGAAAAGTTTGCAGTGCCCAAGACATAAATTCTTTCCACATAGGCCCGGCCACCGTTGAAGCTGACCTGGACATAGAGCGATTGTCGTTATTTCCCGTCCATGTTCCTAAAGACAGTGATGGCGTATAACCAATAAGCCACCCATCGCGCCAATTGTTTGTTGTTCCGGTTTTTGCCGCTACTTGCCAGCCGGGCACGTAAAGCGAAGAATTGCGGCCAAAAGTTGGCACACGCGCTTCATTATCCGAAAGCACATTAGACATTATTAGGGCTATATTTTCCGGCAATACCTGATATTCTTCATTTTGAAATTCTTCCAGTGTTTTTCCCCCAGCGTTTTCAATTTTTAAAATACTTTTGGCCGGCCGGCGTATACCGCCGGTGGCGAATACGCCATAAGCTGAAGTCATATCCAAAAGCGTAACTTCACCACCACCCAAAACTAAAGCTAATCCATAACGGGAAGAATCTGAAAGTGTCGCCAAACCCATTTCACGGGCGGTTTTTATAGATTCATCCACCCCGACCAAATAAAGCATTTTAACCGCCACAAGGTTGATTGATTGTTGTAAAGCGCTTCTTATGCTTATAGGACCAAGAAATTTATCATTATAATTTCTCGGACTATAGCAATCATCCTGCCGATAACCTGGTAGGGCACGACCATAGACACCGCAGGTGGTTTGAAATTCGGTCGGCAAATCAAAGATTATAGAATCCGGCGTGTAGCCAGCCTTAAAAGCTGTTGCATATACAAACGGTTTAAACGATGATCCGGGTTGGCGTTTTGCCATAGCCACATTGTAATTACCATCAATTCCTTTATCAAAATAATCGCGCGAACCAACCATAACCAAAATCTGTCCGGTCTTTGGGTCTAAGGCCACCATACTTCCGTTTTCACCCCCGAATTTTTTTTCATTTTCCAAAGCATGATTAAGCACAATTTCTTCGGCCTTGGATTGCATTTCATAATCCAGAGTAGTTATAACTTTTAAACCGCTGTTTTCCACCACATCGCGTCCGTATTTTTGCTCTAAATATTCTTTTATAAAGAAAACAAAATGCGGAGCTTTTATTCCAAATTTTTCTTGCGGGCGGAACGATACGGTTTCAGTCTGCGCTTGAATATATTCTTTCTCATTTATAAAATCTAAATCCAACATCCGTTTTAACACCAAATTTTTTCGGCTATCTAATTTTTCCCGATTTTTGCCATAAGGAGAATAAAAGGTTGGGGCCTTTGGGATGGCCGCTAAATAAGTCGCCTCAGCCAAAGTCAAGTTTCGAGGTTCTTTGTTAAAAAAACTTTGAGTCGCCTCTTTTACCCCGTAAATATTTCCACCATAAGGTGTTTCATTTAAATAAGTTTCTAAAATACTTTCTTTACTTAACACATTTTCAATTTTAAGCGCCAAAATCCATTCTTTTATTTTACGCGTAGCGGTTTTTTCTGGTGTAAGCAAGGTGTTTTTTATAATTTGCTGGGTTATGGTTGAGCCCCCTTGTAAAGTTTTTCCGGAAAGAAGATTGTATAAAAGCGCCCGCAAGGTTGATTTTAAACGTATGCCACGGTGCTGGTAAAAAGAAGAGTCTTCGATAGCCACTGTGGCGTTTTTTATATTCACACCCATTTCTGAATAAGGAATAACCGTGCGTCGAACGTCCTGGTGGACGTCATATAAAAGGATTTCCCCGGTCCGGTCATAAATTTTTGTCGAACCGACCACTTTTCGTTCTTCAAAAGAGCGAAAATCAGGAATCTTTATCGTGGCTACCGACAAAAAAACAAAACCGGCGATTAGAAGCGTCAATCCACCAAAAAAGAAAAAAAGGTTTCTTAGAAAATGTCTATGCGGGCGGTGGCAACCTTTCATAATGTTTCCATAATAACATAATAGCGTTTTTATGGTATATTTTAAGTATGAAAATAAACACCGACCCCGAGAAAATAGAGAAGGTTTTAAATCGAGGCGTGGAGGACGTCTTTGTCAAAGAAAGTTTGAAGAAAAAACTGCTTTCCGGCAGACAGCTTCGGGTGAAAATAGGCATTGATCCAACTGGTCCAAAAATCCATCTGGGCCGGGCCGCCGCTTTGCGCAAGTTAAGGCAGTTTCAAGACTTGGGCCATCAGGTGATTTTAATAGTTGGAGACTTTACCGCCATGATTGGTGATCCTTCTGATAAGCTGGAAAAGCGCCCAATGCTTTCTGAAAAAGAAATCAAAGCGAATATGAAAAACTACAAAATCCAACTTGGGAAAATTATTGATTTAAAAAAGACTGAATTCGAATACAACAGCCGATGGCTTAAGAAACTGAATGCCATGGAAATAACAAATTTAGCGGAGAGTTTTTCCGTTTCACAAATGTCCAATCGTCGAAATTTCAAGGACCGGCTTGAAAAAAGGGAAGAGGTTTCTTTGCGTGAATTTTTATACCCATTATTTCAGGGCTATGACAGCGTAATAATGAAAGCCGATATAGAGATAGGCGGTTTCGATCAATTGTTCAACCTGAAGGCCGGGCGGATTGTCCAGAAGCATTATAAAATGCCCCAACAAGACATTTTGACAGTGGAGATGCTTGAAGGTACGGATGGGCGCAAGATGTCTACTTCTTGGGGTAATGTGATTACCATCGCGGATGAGCCCTCTGATATGTTTGGCAAGATTATGTCAGTGCGGGATGATCTTGTTCCAAAATATTTTAGACTCTGTACGGATATTTCAGAATCAGAAATTCTTAAAGATAAAAATCCCCGCGATTTGAAAATAAAATTGGCTTACGAAATCGTAAAAATTTACCACGGAGAAAAAGCCGCGCAAGAAGCTCAAAAGAGTTTCACTAAAATATTCCAGAAAAAAGAAATTCCGGAAGATTTGCCGGAAATTATAGCCCACAAAGGAGAATTTCTTTCCGACGTTCTGGTTAGGGGTAAAATTGTTAAATCCAAAAACGACTTCGGGCGGTTGATTAAAGAGGGGGCTATAATTAATTTAAGCATTATGGAAAAGCTACAAACTACAAGTTACAAACTACAAACTAATCTTACTCTGCGGATTGGCAAGAAACGTTTTGTAAAAATAGTTGTTTAACAAAACCCCCTCCGCCGAAGGCGGAGGGGGTTTTGTTATTGTTCGCTGTTGTTATAAAAATAGTCGTCTTCCTCCTCCTCTTCCGCGCCGTAATTTTTTTCTACACCCATTTCATCTATTTTTTCCTCTCCCTCCTCGTCTTTATCTAAAACATTGTCGTTGTAACTCATACTTTACAATTATTTTTTTATAAAACGACCGATTGGGAAACGCGTATCTTCCCAGATTAGATTTATTTATCAAAATCCAGAGACAAGCGCAATATGAGGGTGTGGATAAAGATTGGTTATGTTTTTAACGCGCCGAGGCCAGATGTGTAAGCCCAATAGCTACAGCGTCTAATTCATCATCGGAATATTTCTTGTTTTTAAGTTGAATCAGTTTACTAACCATATTCATAACCGACTTTTTATCGGCTCGGCCCCAGCCTGTTACGGCTATTTTTACTTGAAGGGGTGTGTATTCATAAACCGAAAGTCCGGCGCGGGCGGCTTCATAAATAACCACGCCCCGCGCCTCGGCCACCCGCATAGCCGTCTTCAGGTTTTTCTCAAAATATAAGGTTTCAATGGCCAATGCCCGCGGTTTCCATTTTTTAATTATGGTCGAGGCGCGGGTCCCTAAAGCGTTTAAACGTTCAGGAAAGGGCAATCTAGCCGAAGTTCGGAAGCATTCAGAATAAAGAAGCGTGTCTTTACCGCCCGCGCGCTCCAAAACCGCCACACCCAACTTTTCGAACCCCGGATCAATTCCCAAAATTCGCATAAATCAAATGTCAAGGTTAAACCTTGACATTATTATAATTAAGCCAATCAGACATCTCTTCTTTGAAAACTTTTTTATTGGCAAAGTAATTAGGAAAAGCCTTTTTGTTTATTATTATACTTTGCGGGCGATTATTTTCTAAATAATCCAAATAACTAGAATATTCATATTTATCTAAAAACTCCCCCGTTCTTTTGGAGTTTTTTATTCCTCCCTCTTTCCACCTTGAGTCAATTATTTTTATCGGATTTAAATGTATGTAAGAAAATAAGTATTTCAAGTACCTATCTTTATTGGAATGTTCAGCTTTAAAACTGCTTTCAAACAAGGCGCCGGTACGCTCATATTTTTTATTAAAATACATAGTATAAGCGGTTATTAATTTTTGCATAAAAAGACTTATCCCGCCTTCTTGTTTTTCACGGAGAAGTAGATGAAAATGATTTGGCATAAGACAATATGCTCCAATTTCAACGATATTATCTTCACGTTCCATATTAAAGATTTCCAAGAAGGATTTTTTATGACAATCGCTTAGATGAATGGTTTTTGTACTATTACATACAAAAAGAAGAGCGACAAATCTCTCATAGTCTTTCTTGCTTAAAAATATCCTCCTTTTTTCCGTGCCTCTTGAATAACAATGATAATATTCACCTATTGAAAACAAAAAATTTCTAGTCATACATTCATTATAGTTCTTACATAACCCATGTCAAGGTTAAACCTTGACATTTGACATGGGTTTTTAATCCAATGATGTTTTATCCACTTTTTGCAATTTGAGCATGTTTTCATGATATCCTTATTTTACGAGCTTTTTAACCCGTTTTTCCACGAAATGTGCGTGGATAGTATCCACCTAACTTGACGCGCAGAGAGAGAGAGAGTACTATTGGGATATTATTAATTAAAGATTATATTTATGACAAAACAAGAACTTGAAGAGTTAACAAAGAAAATTGTGGGCGGAAAAGCGACAAAAGAAGAAGCTGGTGTGTTTTTAGCCGAGGTCGGCAAATTATTAGATGAAGTCGCGGAAGCCGCGAAATAATTCTATGTCATTATTTGAAAAGTTTAAACCCAGTGACAGGCCCAAAAAAGAGGATGAATACAAAACTGATAAACAACTAACACAGGAAGAAATTATTTATTCTGTATTTACAGATGAAAAAGGCTATTCCCGGCCCATGAACGAACACCCAAGATTTAAAGAAGTTGTCGATAAACTTCATGAACTTGACCGTCTTTACAATAATGTAAGCGAAGCTAAGAAAAATTTAATGAATCAGGTAGCTAAGAAAAGGTTTGGTTTTTTGATTGCGGGTTTAAGCGGTATTGTTGTTATGACAGAATTATTAACTAGAGCAGTAAATGATGTACCGTTAATAATTAGTCTTCTAACTATGGTGTTGGGTGTGTTTACTGGAAGACACGGTATGGAAAAAGAAAACGATGCAAAAAGTAAACATAGAGTAGCCTTGCGCCAACGAGTAGCCTTTATTGCAGAAGATGAACTAAAAAACAAAAAAGATCAAGAAGAAACCAAAAGCGAGTGAAACTAGAACCAAAATGCGCATTCAATAACCCATGTCAAGGTTAAACCTTGACATGGGGTTTTATTCGGCGTTGGCGTGAACTTCCTGCACGTCGTCTATATTTTCCAGTTTTTTGATAAGTTCAGAAAGTTTTTGACCGTCTTCTTCGGGAATCGGAACGGTTGATTGCGGTACCCATTCATCATTTTCTTTTTTGAAAGCCCATACAACCGAGCCCGGACCGGAAAGATTGCCGCCGTTTTCCGAAAGCAGATGTTTTATCTCCTGCACGGCGCGATTTTTATTGTCAGTCAAAACTTCAATAATCAGCCCCACTCCGCCCGGGCCGTAGGCCTCGTAAGTAATTTTCTCCAGATTTTCACCCGGTTCTTTGCCTTTTTTAATCGCCCGTTCAATATTGTCGGCCGGCATATTTTCAGCGCGGGCTTTTTCAACGGCCGCCCGCAGGGCCGGCGCGTTCGCGTCTCCGCCGCATTTTTTTGCTTCCATCGTGATCAGTCGCACCAGTTTGGAGAAAACTTGGCCCTTCTTGGCGTCGCCCGCCTCCTTCTTTCTTTTTATTTTTGACCACTTGTTATGACCGGACATAATTAGCTTGTTAACTTCATTAGCTTATAGCTTGTTAGCTTATTAGTTTGTTTTGTAAATTTTTCGGCGGTTCAATATTCAAATGCTTAAAGGCCAGCGTGGTAGCCACTCGGCCACGCGGCGTGCGCTCTAAAAGTCCTAATTGAATAAGGTATGGTTCAACCACTTCTTCCAGTGTGGCTTCTTCTTCAGAAGTGGCCGCGGCCATTGTTTTTAAACCTACCGGTCCACCGCCAAATTTACGCATAAGAATTTCTAAAAACTTGCGGTCGGCGGCCGATAAGCCAAGTTCGTCTATTTGTAACATTTCCAACGCCACACGGACTGTGTTGTGGTCAATAACCCTTTTTTCAACTTGGGCAAAATCACGGCAACGTTTAAGTAAAAAATTAGCCGCGCGGGGAGTGAAGCGACTGCGTCGCGCGATTTCTTCAACCGCGCCTTTTTCAAGGTGCGTGTTTAATAAGCGCGCGCTTCGTTCTAAAATTTTTTCTAATTCTTTTTCCGTATAGAATTCCAAACGAAAAACTCCTCCGCCGAAACGCGAACGCAGGGGCGAAGAAATCATAGCCACGCGCGTAGTCGCGGCAATCAAAGTAAAGGGTGGTAAGTCTAGTTGGATGGTACGCGCCGAAGGACCCTTGCCGATAATTATATCCAACTTGCCGGATTCCATGGCCGGATATAAAATTTCTTCCACGGTTTTTGGCAAACGGTGCACTTCATCTATAAAAAGTATGTCGCCGGGTGAAAGGTTAGTTAAAATTGAAGCTAAATCACCCACACGCTCAACGGCTGGGCCAGAAGTGATACGAATCGGCCTGTTAGCTTCGCGCGCCACCAAGTGCGCCAAGGTCGTTTTACCTAGGCCCGGAGGGCCGTAGAAAAGCACATGCTCGGCCGGTTCACCGCGTTCGGCCGCGGCTGAAAGAAGGATGCGTAAATTATCCTTAACGTGTTTTTGGCCGACATATTCGTCCCACTCGGTCGGGCGCAGGGTTTGGTCTAGAAAAACTTCTTCTTTATTTTGATTTTTGTTTTTGTTTGACATTTTAATCTTATTATGCTATACTCTGGCTAGATTCCACTTTATAGAGTATAGCGCACTTTGAGAGGGCGGGAACCTCTAAGCAATCAGGCATTGCCTCTATGGTTTTGGAAAGGACGTTTTGGTTCTCCGCTTGACGGGGGTGACTGAAATCATCCTTGAAGAGTCCGTTACTTTTCTGCTCCGGCGGGAAAGGATTGTTTGGAGGTTCGCGCTCTTTTAATTTCTATTCCTCATCAAAATCCACCACCGCTTTCACTTCTTCCAGCGAAGTGGTGCCCCTTAACGCTTTTATTATTCCGTCTTCTTTCATATCTAAAATACCCTGCTTTCGAGCAATTTTTTTAATTTCGCGTTCTGATGGATTATTGGGAATTATTTTTTCTATTTCTTCGTCGGTTAAAATCGCTTCAAAAATTCCAATGCGTCCTTTATAACCCAAACCATGGCATTTTTCGCAATCATTCGGGGTCGGGGGAATAAAAACCTTCATATTTTCTGTTAAATTTACGCCATAAGAAGATAAATCTTTTCCGTCTTCTTGCGCCCGCTGTAGAATTTTTTTAATTTGCTCTTCTTCCTCTTTGGTAACGGCCCGCTCTGTTTTACAAACATCACATAATTTGCGCGCCAGACGCTGGGCCATGGATATTGAAAGCGCCGAAACCAAAATTTTGGCGTTTACTCCCAAATCAATCAATCGGGGAATCACGCCTTGCGCATTATTGGTATGAAGTGTGGAAAAAACCATGTGACCGGTAAGCGCCGATTCTACCGCTGTTTTTCCGGTTTCAGCATCGCGAATTTCTCCTAACATTATAATATCTGGATCCTGACGCAGGGCCGCGCGCAAACCGGCCAAAAAGTCGTAACCTTTTTCATGTTCCACCTGCGTTTGAGTAATGCCTTGCATGTGATATTCAATAGGATCTTCAATAGTGATAATTTTTAATTCCGGCGAAT
>MFVN01000041.1 GCA_001786095.1 Candidatus Nomurabacteria bacterium RIFCSPLOWO2_02_FULL_42_17 | reverse complement strand
CAAGAGGGCGTATAGAATAATTTCTTCAGAATTGGATTTTCTAAAATACAATAAAATTCCTCTCCCGAGATACTGTGTCGATTGCCGGCATAAAAAACGCATTTCACAAAGAAATAAAAACAAGTTGCATTCTCGCCCTTGCATGTGCAATAAAATAAATCACTTTCATGGAGCAGGGAGGTGCGAGGTAAAATTCGATACAAGCTACGCCCCCGACCGACCGGAGATTGTGTACTGCGAGAAGTGCTACCAACAGGAAGTTTACTAGCCTAAGGCTAGTGTATTAATTGCAAAGCATTCTAATATTCTATAGAATTATAGAATAGATAAATTATGTTTACGGGAATTATTAAGGAAACAGTCAAAGTGAAAGAAATTAAAACTCGTAAAAACGGAGCGGTTTTAAAATTAGTTCGACCTAAATTCAAAACAGACATCGGCCAGAGCTTGGCCGTAAACGGTGTGTGTTCAACCGTAGTGAAAACTCACCCCTACCTTCAGTTTGAATATATGCCCGAAACACTGAAATGCTCAAACATTAACCGGCTTAAAAAAAATGACTTTGTGAATTTAGAACCGTCTCTTAAATTTGGCGCCACGCTGGACGGGCATCTGGTGCTCGGGCATGTGGACGCGGTTGGCAAAATTCTTTCCGTAAAAACCGAAGGCAATTCGCGAGTTTTTAGAATCACTATTCCGTCTGGATTTAAAAAATATCTTATGCCCAAGGGTTCAATTACGGTAGAAGGTGTCGCGCTTACGGTTGTCGGCGCGCGTCAGAATTTTTTTACGGTCAAAATTATTCCTTATACCCTACGACATACAAATCTGATTTGGAAAAAAATGGAAAATAAAGTAAACTTAGAGTTTGATATATTAGCCAAATATTTATACGCGCGAAAATAATGCAAATCAATAAAAAACTTCCCAAATTTGATGCTCGTCTTATGAAAGTAGGATTGGTTGTCGCGCGTTTTAATTCCGAAATTACCGAAAAACTTCTAGCTTCTGCTCTCCGCGCGCTTAAGGAGTATAAAGTTTTAGATAAAAATATCGCTATTGTGTCGGTGGCCGGTTCCATGGAATTGCCGTATGCTTTGCAGAAAATGGTCAAGATACGACATTTTAATGCTTTGATAGCGTTGGGTTGCATTATTCGCGGCGATACGCCTCATTTTGACTATGTGGCCAAGACCGCACAGGAGGGCGCGCTCCGTGTTTCTTTGGACCATGATATCCCGATCGGTTTTGGCGTGTTGACGGTGAACACACCGGCGCAAGCGCGCAAGCGTTTGCATGTCGGCGGCGAAGCAACCGTGGCGGCCCTGGATTTGGCGCGGCTAAAAATATGAGCGCAAAATTAAGCTTGCCGATTGTGGCTGAAATTCGTGCCGTCAAGACGGCGCGCGAAATCGAATACATTAAAAAAGCGCAAAAAATAAGTGAACAGGTTTTGGCCGAAGTTTTAAAAAAACTTCGGCCAGATGTTTCTGAAATTGAAATACGTAATTTTATTGTGCGTCGTTTTAAGCAATTAGGTGTGCGGGCGCTGGCTTTTCCCCCAATTGTATCTTTTGGTCGCGGTACAACCGATGTTCATCATGAGCCGAACTCCACGCGACTTAAAAAGGGCGATATTGTTATGTTTGATTTTGGTTGCGCCATGCCTGTCGGCAGGCGGGCTGTAAATCATTATTGCTCGGATATGACCCGTACCTTTTTCTTCGGCGCGAATCCATCGGCCAAATTTAAAAAAGTTTATACGGCGGTATTAACCGCGCAGGAGCGTGTTTTGGCGTCGCTCGCCAAAGGCGAGCGACGCGCTAAAATTCTGGATCGCATAGCGCGCGGTTTCCTTTCAAAAAAATTCGGCAAAAAAGCTTTTCCGCACGGTCTAGGGCACGGGGTGGGCACGGCTATTCATGAATGGCCTAATTTAAAACCACGCAGTCCCGATATTCTAAAACCGGGCATGGTCGTAACCGTGGAGCCGGGCGTTTATCTGAAAGGTTGGGGCGGGGTGCGCATTGAAGATATGGTGCTTATCACCGGCCGTGGTATGCGCAATCTGGCTAATGCGCCCAAAATCCCTGTTCTCAAAACTCCGATTATGGTTTTCGGGACTTTTGACGGTTTACATAAGGGTCATCTTGATTTTTTCAAACAAGCTCGACGGTTATCTGAAAATCCGTTTTTAATTGTATCTATCGCGCGTGATTTAAATGTAAAACGTATAAAAGGACGTAGTCCATCAAAAGGAGAGCGGGCTCGAATGATTGAAGTAAAAAAAATCCGACTGGTTGATAAGGTTGTTTTAGGTGGAAATAGAAACTATTTATCGCACATTCTCAAAGAAAAACCGGAAATTATCGCTTTGGGTTATGATCAATCCGAGTATACTGACAATCTTAAAAAAGAACTGGCCGACGCTGGCTTGAAAAATATAAAAATCGTCCGCCTTAAAAAATATTATCCTAATCTTTATAAATCGTCTATAATCACTAAGAAATAAATAATATGAAAAAAGAAATTTTTAGGATAAAAGGAATGCATTGCGCGAGTTGCGCGATAACTATTGAAAAGGCGGCTTCTGGGCTTCGGGGAGTAAAAACAGCACAGGTTAATTTTGCCACCGAAACCTTATCGGTGGAATTTGATGAAAAAATTATTCCAGAATCTAGTTTTTTTAAGGCGGTTGAATCCGTCGGTTATAAATTAGAAAAAAACCCAGTAACTGGGGGTGTTGAGGATCACTCTAGTCATACTAATCATAAGGAGCAGGTAAAATCACTTAAAATAAAATTAATTATTGGTGGAATTCTGGCAGTTATTATATTTTTAGGAAGTTTTCCGGAATGGTTTTCATTTGTTCCAAAATTTTTAAACAATAACTGGTTTCTTTTAATTTTAACGACCCCCGTTCAGTTTTGGGTTGGCTGGCAGTTTTATTCAGGACTAAAGCTTCTTATAAAATATCATACTGCCGATATGAATACATTAATAGCCATTGGAACTTTGTCTGCTTATTTTTACAGTTTAGTCGTTACCGTTTTCCCGATTTTTTTTATCAAAGGAGGAATTATTCCAACAATATACTTTGATACTTCGGCGGTTATCATTGTTTTAATTCTTCTTGGTAAATATCTTGAAGGGTTAATGAAAGGGAGGGCCGGCGAGGCGATTAAAAAATTAATAGGACTTCAACCAAAAACGGCGTTTGTGATTCGAGGTGGAAAAGACCTGCCCGCCGGCGCGGCGGGAATTGAAATACCAATTTTAGAAGTGCGGGTTGGAGATCTAATAATAGTTCGACCGGGAGAAAAAATTCCGGTTGACGGAGAAATTACCGAAGGGGAATCAGAAATCGACGAGTCAATGATTACCGGAGAATCAATGCCGGTTCACAAAATTAAAGGAAGTAGGGTTGTTGGTAGCACTATAAATAAATTCGGAACTTTTACTTTCAAGGCCACTAAGATTGGAAAAGACACGGTTCTTTCTCAGATAATTAAAATGGTAGAAGAAGCTCAAAATTCAAAGGCGCCAATCCAGCGTCTTGCTGATCTTGTTTCTTCGTATTTTGTTCCAATTGTGATGGGGATAGCTATTTTAACTTTTATTATTTGGATTATTTTCGGACCTGTTCCGGAATTTAATTTTGCCTTAATTAATTTCGTCGCCGTTCTTATTATTGCCTGCCCTTGCGCCTTGGGCTTGGCCACGCCGATGGCTATAATGGTTTCTTCCGGAAGTTCCGCCAAGAGGGGAATTTTAATAAAAGATGCCGCCTCGCTTGAAATTGCCAACAAAATCAATGTAATAATTTTAGATAAAACCGGCACCCTTACAGAAGGAAAACCGCGACTAACTGACATTGTAACTTTAAGTAATAGGGATAAAAATGAAATTCTTAAAATATCCGCTTCTTTAGAACAAAGATCAGAACACTCTTTAGCCCAAGCGGTGATTAAAAAAGCCAAAGAAGAAAATATTAATTTACTGGAAGTTCGTAATTTTCAGGCCGTGCCGGGTTTAGGAGTGAAGGGGGAGATTGAAGGAAAAAAATATTTCTTAGGAAAAAAGGAAGATTTTAAACAAAAAGAAGATTTGGAAAATCAAGGGAAAACAGTAATGACCCTGTCGTCAGATGATGAAAATCTGGGTCTTATCGCGGTGGCCGATGTGTTAAAAAAAGAATCAATTGAGGCAATAAAAAAATTGAGTGAAAAAAATATAGAGATATGGATGATTACCGGAGATAATAAAAAAACAGCCGAAGCAATTGGCCGACAAGTGGGAATAAAAAACATAATGAGCGATGTTTTACCTGATCAGAAATCCCAAAAAGTCCGTGAATTACAAAAACAAGGAAAAAAAGTTGCTATGGTTGGTGATGGTATTAACGATGCTCCCGCTCTTACCCAAGCTGATATTGGAATTGCCATGGGCGAAGGAACCGATATCGCTATGGAATCCGCCAATATAACTTTAATGAGGGGAGATTTAATGCTTATTTCAGAAACAATAGAAATTTCCAGAAAGACAATTAGGATAATCAAACAAAATCTTTTTTGGGCTTTCTTTTATAATTCAGCCTTCATTCCAATTGCCGCCGGGGTTCTTTATCCATTTTTCGGAATTTTACTTAGCCCAATTTTTGCCGGCGCGGCCATGGCATTTTCCTCAATTTCAGTTGTTCTAAATTCCTTAAGATTGAAAAAATAATAAACAATTGACAAAGGTAAATTATTTGTTAATCTGTATATAGATGTTTTTGCTGTTTTGATAACAAAAAACCCAAAATTATGGAACAACAAATTTACCATTATCCTAAAAAATTTTACCAGAAAAAAAGAGAAGATTTTTCAGCCGTTATGGTTTTTATTTCTCTCTTTTCTGTTTTATTTTTTTCTCCACCGGTCATTACCATTCTTATAGTTCCCGTAATTTTGTATATTATTCTTGCTAAAATGCCGATACCGAATGAATTGTTTGGTTATCTTAAAACAAGAATTATTACGGGAATTGTTATTGTTGTTTTTATCTTATTAACAACATATTTTTCCGAATCTATACTTAACCAAATTAATCTTTCAGAATGGAGAACATTTTTTCTTAGGATTTTTTCAGAAGTATGTATTAGCGTTACAGTCGGAGGAATTGCTTTCCTTGTTCTTATAATTGGGAATTATAAAGAAAGCAATATAAACAAAAAAGGGGAAGACCAATAATCTCCCCTTTTTATTTGTTTTAAGAATAATATTTAATTTTTTAAATCCTGAATATTTTCTAGTGTATTGTTACATTTTATGCGTTTATATAGAGTTTGCTTTTAAGGGGGTTTTGGTTAAAATAGAGGAGAATGTCTTTTTTAATTACATTCCGCGGTAGCCCCGACGCGCAGTAGCGGTCGGGGTCCCGACAGCGTAGCTCGTAGGGACTCAATGATTACTCGGGATAAACAATATATTCCGCGGTAGCTCAACGGTAGAGCAGCCGACTGTTAATCGGCTGGTTGCTGGTTCGAATCCAGCCCGCGGAGCCAGTGTGCACGAACAGAGGCGAGAGCTTCTGTTTTTGCTTTATTCATCGGCATTTTTG
>MFVN01000040.1 GCA_001786095.1 Candidatus Nomurabacteria bacterium RIFCSPLOWO2_02_FULL_42_17 | reverse complement strand
CCGTAAATTTTAAAATAAACATTGCCAGAAAAATAAGGGGCTTGATCAAAAATATAACCTTGCGCATCGGTGAAAAAACATTCCCCAGACGGGTCCGGTTCCAACGGTTCTAGTCCGCACCACAAATATTCGCCTTGTCGTTCTTTAATTTCCACTACCAAAATATTATCTTCTTCAACCTTTAGCGACATTTGTTCTATGCGCTGAAAACGCTCGGAAAGAATTTCTTTTATTTGCCGGCGCGGATAAATAAGAAAATTTTTTCTAGGGAATAAACCAGTGAAATTGTTTTGCAGTACACTTTCGGCTACTGCCGCCAATTCCGCCTTATCCAGCGCGCTGGCGCCCTGGACTTCAATGTTTTTGATAGCCAACACCGGCAAACGTAAAAATACCACTAAACCGCCCAGAAGTCCGCCCAAAATAACTAATGTGATTACTAGACGCCATATCAAGACCCGCCGACGGCGATCCACAAGCCTCCTGGGTTTGGAAATTTCTCTAGCGTTCATGGCCGATGGAATTTTTTCCCATATATGAACGCAGAACTTCGGGTATTTCCACCGTGCCGTCGGCACACTGATAGTTTTCTAAAATAGCGATGAGGGTCCGGCCGGCAAAAACCGTGGCGTCGTTCATATGCACCGGTTCGGCGCGATCACCCGCCCCGCCAGCGGAGGGGTCTGACCTTTTTACTTTAGTATTAAGACGGCGCGGTTGAAAGCTGGTTACCAAATCCGCGCTGTGCGTTTCGCGATATTTTCCTTCGCCCGGCATCCAAGTTTCAATATCAATCTGCCGATAATCGGGCAAACCCATATCCCCCGTGCACAAAATAACGGCTTGATAGGGTAAGTTTAAAGATTTTACTAAATATTCTTGGATAGCCACAAGAAATTCCTGCTCCTGAAAAGAATTTTCCGGCAGGCAAAAAGTTTCCATTTCCATTTTATCAAATTGATGCACGCGAAATATACCATGCGTGTCTTTGCCATAAGAGCCGGCCTCGCGGCGAAAAGCGGTGGAATAGCCGACATAGCGAACAGGTAAATCGGCTTCTTCAAAAGTTTCATCCATATGCATCGGCCCTATGGAATGTTCGGCGCTACCGATCAAATAAAGATCATCGGTCGGAATATGATAACGCTCGTCGCGCGGTTCAAGACGCGCCATTCGATTGAGTACAGCCGGCTTAATCATAACCGGCGGTATTATCGGAACAAAAGGCGTAACTTTTATATTCAATCCGGCGGCCTGCGCGATTTCTTCCAGTTTCTTCTTATTAGTCAGTATGGAAAAAGCGTAATTAATCAAAGCAAATTGCATAAGCACCAAATCGCCCTTGAGATAAGAAAAACGCGTGCCGGAAACCAGGGCGGCGCGCTCGTTGTTAATCAAACCCAAACTGACCCCGAGACCCATATGATTTTTCGGCTGGAAATCAAACTGGCGAGGCGTACCCCATTGACGCAAAACTTTATTATGAGTTTCGTCTTCCCCAACCGGCGTGTCCGGAGAAGGAACATTGGGTATTAAAAGCATCAAAGACATGAATTTTTGACTTACGGCTTCAAATTTTTTTTCCAGTTCCGCGAGCTCTTTTTTAAGACGCGAACCTTCTTCAATCAGACGCTGACGCGCCGCTTCGTTTCTTTTATGATTAAGTTCATCAATTTCTTTTTTAAGATTCTGGCGCTCGTCGAACAAGGCAATCATTTTATCAAGGTCAACTTTTTCTTTGACTTTCTTGTTTTTAATCGCCAGTGCGATCAAGTCCTTGTTTTCCCGAATGAATTTTATGTCTAGCATAAATGATATAGAATATAGTATATAGGAGATAGTATACAGGAGCAATATGGCAAATATAAGAAAACTTAAAAAGGAGGAATTCCCAAAGACGCTGTTGGAAATTCCTCAACCGCCGAAAGAACTATGGTTAGAGGGTGTTTTACCGTCGGACGAAAAGATTTTACTGTGCGTGGTGGGCTCGCGACGACTCACCTCTTACGGCAAAGAAGTATGTCGTAAATTGATTTCCGGTCTCAAGGGCTATCCGGTGGTTATTGTTTCTGGGTTGGCCGTAGGCATAGACACGATCGCCCACCAGACAGCGTTGGAGGCGGGATTGCCCGCTATGGCTCTGCCCGGTTCGGGACTTTCACGCGAAGTAATTTACCCATCTTCAAATATCAGTTTGGCTGATCGTATTGTGGAAAACGGCGGATGCCTGCTTTCCGAATTTCCCCCCGAAACAAAAGCTACTCAATGGGGTTTTCCACAGAGAAATCGCTTGATGGCCGGATTGGCGCGCGCGGTGCTGATTGTGGAAGCCGGACAAAAATCAGGCACTTTAATTACCGCGCGTTTGGCGCTGGATTACAATCGCGATGTGTTGGCTGTGCCGGGGCCGATTTTCGCACCCAACTCCCAAGGCACCAACTGGCTCATCCGGCAAGGCGCCACGCCCATTACTTCGCCCGAAGATTTGTTGGAAGCGCTGGGTTTTTCGGTGGAGCGACCAGACCAAAAAATGCTTTTTGAAGATTGTTCGCCAGAAGAACGAGCAGTGCTGGATCTTTTAATAGAAACTTTGCCCCGCGACGAAATAATCCGCCAACTTGATTGGAGCGCGTCCAAGGCCAGCGCGGTGCTGGCGACACTGGAACTTAAAGGTCTTATAAAAGAATCTTTAGGCGAACTCCACCGTATATGATTTGATGTTTTTGTCGGATTTATGTAATACTGTGGATTAGGTACTAGTGGCTAGTGACTAGAAACTAGAACCTAATTTATGAAATTAGTTATCGTAGAATCGCCGGCTAAAGCTAAAACGATTGAGAAATATCTGGGCCGAGATTATAAAGTTAAGGCTTCAGTCGGACACATACGCGATTTACCCAAATCAAACAAAAACGCCATAGACGTGGCGGGCGGTTTTATTCCGCATTATGAAATCTCGCGCGGTAAAGAACATGTGGTGCAAGAATTGACGCACGCCTCCCAATCGGCCGATGAAGTTATATTGGCCACTGACCCCGATCGCGAAGGCGAGGCCATTGCTTGGCATGTCGCTGAAATTCTTAAATTAAAAAAACCAAAAAGAATCGTTTTTCATGAAATAACAAAAGAGGCGATAAAAGAAGCGCTGGACCATCCTCGTAATATAGATACAAATTTGCGTCGCGCCCAAGAGGCGCGACGCGTCCTTGATCGCCTTTTTGGTTATGACCTTTCCGGCCTTATTTGGAAAAAAGTGCGCTATGGCCTATCGGCTGGACGGGTGCAATCGCCGGCTCTGCGTATTTTGGTTGAACGTGAACGCGAAATAAACGCTTTTATACCGCAAAAATTTTTCGTCATAACGGGCGAATTTGAACAATCTCTAATTCTCACCTGCGTTGAAGAACCTACGGACGCGACTGAAGTTGAAAGAATATTGACGATTGGGCGGAAAGGAAATTGGTATGTAACCGAAGTCAAAGAAACCGAAACCAAACGCTCTCCTCGCGCGCCCTTTACTACTTCCACTATTCAGCAGACAGCCAGCTCGCGTTTAGGATTCTCCCCTTCTAGAACCATGCGCGTCGCCCAAAAACTTTATGAAAAAGGACACATTACCTATATGCGTACTGATAGCACTAATTTAGCCACGACGGCGCAAGAACAAATATTAAAAACAGTAAGCAGTGAATTTGGCGTAAATTATTCCGAACCGCACATTTTTAAAACAAAAAGCAAAAACGCGCAGGAAGCCCACGAAGCTATCCGTCCCACGCACATAGAAAAGAAAAGATGCGGAGGAACGCCGGAAGAAGAAAAACTTTACCAATTAATACGCGAACGCACACTGGCCAGCCAAATGAAAGACGCCCAAGTCCTGAAAACAAAAATCTTGGCTAATATAAAAAATAGTGAAATTCCCGACTTCTCGGCCACTGGTTCGCGTGTGATTTTTCCGGGCTGGCTCTTAGCCGATCCCGCTTCGCGGGGAGAAGATATTGAACTGCCGGAATTGAAGGCGAATGACGCGCTTAAACTTAAAAAACTTTCCGCGGAGGAAAAAGAAACTCAACCACCGCCACGCTACACCGAAGCTGGTTTGGTTAAAGAACTTGAAAAACGCGGCATCGGCCGGCCGTCCACTTACGCTTCCATAATTGATACATTAGAAAAGCGGGTTTACGTCGTAAAAGATCCGCCGGTTGGCGGACGTTCACTTAAACCAACCGATACAGGCGAGGTTGTTTCCACTTTTATAGAAAAAAATTTCGGCGAATATATCAGTGATATTTTCACGGCTGAAATGGAAAACGAATTGGATGAAATCGCGCGCGGAGAGCGCGAGTACTTAAAAACGCTTAAAGATTTTTACGGGCCGTTCAGTAAGGAAATAAAATCAAAGGAAAAAATAGAGAAACTAACAACATTGGGCGTGGGCGATAAAAACATAAAATGTCCAACCTGTAACTCAGGCATGCTGATTAAACTCGGCCGTAACGGACGTTTTCTTTCCTGTGAACGTTATCCGGAATGTTCAGGCGCGCGTAAAATTGACGGACAGGAAATGGCCGCGCCGAAAGAAACTGGCGAAAACTGTCCGGAGTGCGGTATTGATGAAAAAGGCTTGCCCTACGAAGCCTCGGCGAAGTGGGGAGGTAAATTAGTAGAGCGCGAAGGTAAATTTGGAAATTTTATAGCTTGCTCGCGCTATCCTAAATGTAAATATGTAAAAAAGAGCGAGGCCGAAGAAGAAAAAAAGAAAACCGGCGTAATTTGCCCGACTTGTAAAAAAGGCCAGTTGACTGAACGACGCGGGAGATTTGGTATATTTTATTCTTGTTCGAATTACCCTAATTGTAAATTCGCAATTAAAGCCAAGCCCACAGGCCAGACCTGTGAGAAATGTAATTCACTTATGATGGAAGGCACTAAAACCATTCCTGAACGCTGTTCGGACAAAACTTGTTCCAACCACAATCCGCATAAAAATTTGGTAAAATAAAAACATAATGGAAAATACGCCTAAAGTTGAAGATATTTTGAAACTGATGAAGCGGGCGAAAAAAAATGATCGCGCTTTGGTGGCACGCGCGTTTGAATTCGCTCAAAAAGCCCACCAAGGTCAAACACGCGTATCAGGCAATCCCTACTTTATCCACGTCTTTGAAACCGCTCGTAAATTAGCCGAACTTAATATGAACGCGCAAACCATCGCGGCCGGCCTTTTACATGACACGCTGGAAGATGCCGGCGTACCGCGCGTGGCTATGATTAAAGAATTCGGCGAAGATATAACAAGATTGGTGGACGGCGTAACTAAACTTGGCACGGTGAAATATCGCGGACGCGAACGGCATATTGAGAGCTTGCGTAAATTCTTAATGTCCATAGCGGAAGATGTACGAGTGCTTATTATAAAATTATGCGATCGTCTGCATAATCTGCGAACTTTGCAATATCTATCGCCTGAAAAACAAAAACGTATTGCCGTTGAATCAATAGAAATATACGCTGCTCTGGCTAATCGTTTGGGTATGGGCAATCTTAAAGGCGATATCGAGGATGCGGCTTTTCCTTATGCTTATCCTAAAGAATATGAGATGGCTGAAAAACTTATTCAGGAAAAAACGGAGATTAATAAAAAATATCTGGATGAAATTTATAAAACTATAAAAAAAGAAATAATTAAGCAGGGAATAAAAATAGTTAAAATCGATTATCGTTTTAAACACAAATACAGTCTTTATAAAAAACTTGTACGGCATAATATGGATATTGATAAAATTTACGATATTGTGGCCTTAAGGGTTATTGTGCCAAGCATTGAGTGCTGTTACCGCGTTCTAGGGCTTATACACACCCTATGGAGGCCATTGCAGGGCAGAATAAAAGACTATATTGCCGTGGCTAAACCAAACGGCTACCGCGCGTTGCATACTACGATTTTCACCGGCACGGGTGGAATAGTAGAAATCCAAATTTATACTCCGGAAATGTACCGCGAAGCAAAATACGGCATTGCTTCGCACGTCATATTTAAAGAAGGAGGATTTCATCCAACTAGCGGAAAAGTACGGCCTAAGTTTGCTTGGCTTAATAAACTTAAAGACCTGCAACAAGCCGTCTTGGAACAAAGCAAGTTTTTAGAACATTTAAAAATAGATTTTTTTAAAGATCGTATCTTTGTTTTCACGCCTAAAGGTGAGGTGGTGGATCTGCCGGAAGAATCTTGTCCGATTGATTTTGCTTATACTATTCATTCTGATATTGGCGATCATATATGGAGCGCGAAAGTAAACGGCAAGGTGATTGCTCTGGATTATAAACTCCGGAATGGTGATTTTGTGGAGATTGTAACTAAAAAAGAAAGTCATCCGTCCTCTAGGTGGATGGAATATGTAAAAACACCATTGGCACGCAAGCACATTAAAAATTATTTGGATAAAAACAGTTTAATGTCACGCCTATCAAAATACATGCCCAAAAAATAGATTTAGTTTTAAACGTTGAAATTTTCCAAATTGTATAAATCGTCTTCATTGGAAGACACAGGTTTTTCTTTAGCTGTTTCCGCGACTGAAGAAGGGTTTGATAAAGTTAGAAGTATGGTTTTTAAATCTTCGGGTGAGAAAAAATCTATTTTAATCTGACCACCGTCTTCCTTTTTTTCAATTTTCACGCGCGTGCCTAAAGTCTCCGCTAAACGCTTTTCTAGCTCGACTATTTCCGGATCGGGCGGCGGTGGCGCGGGCTTGCGCGCGCGATCCACGGCAATACCGCGCGCGGCCAACTCGGCCTCGCGCACATTCAAATTGCCGGAAATCATACGTTCAAAAAACGAACGCTGGTCCTCGGGTCGATCCGTAAGCATAAGCAACGGGCGTGTATGCCCTTCCATAATTTTTCCTTCAGCCAAGGCACACAGAACATCTTCAGGTAAAGCCAGAATGCGTATAGTATTGGAAACATACTCACGGCTCTTGCCGACCTTACGGCCAATTTCTAAATGGGTGAAATTAAATTCGTTAGCTAAACGTTCGAAAGCTCGCGCGCGGTCTACGGAATTTAAATCTTCGCGCTGAAGATTTTCAATTATCGCCAATTCGAGTTTCATTTTTGGATCGTCGTCCACGCGGATCACGGCCGGCACTTGCGAAATTCCGGCTAAGCCGGCGGCGCGCCAACGACGTTCGCCGGCAATAAGTTCATACTCCACGGCAATTCCGTCATCGCGTATTACTTCCTGCCGAGAAACCACTATGGGTTGCAACACGCCATATTGGCGTATGGATTCCGCCAGCTCCTGTAGGCGCGCCTGATCAAAATCCCGCCGTGGTTGGTAGGGGTTGGGTTTGATTTTATCTACTTCTATCCAAAAAATTGAATCATAATAAGATCCGGACATAAGATAATTTTAACATAAAAATAAAAAACAAGAAATTGATTCTTGGGTCGTTTTGAAGTAAAATCGAAACCAAGTCCGCCCATAGCTCAATTGGCAGAGCAGGTCCCTCTTAAGGACAAGGTTGTAGGTTCAACTCCTACTGGGCGGATAAGATAAAAAAAGATTTTGATTAAATATTGCTATTACTTACGATCGTGAGAAACAACGATATTGTAAAATTTAAAAAAAGAATAATAAGAATAAGATAAGAAGAATAAGAAGAATAAGATTGGCGATTAGCAATTGCGGTTAACGATTATTGATCAGTGATTGTACCTTTTCTATCAACACTAAAAATGTGAACATAAGGCAGAATATTGTAAGATTGAAGATCGGTAATAAACTCCGACGGCAATGTATAGTTCCCGACCCAAACGCTGTTCTGGAGTTTTTTAAAGCTCATAAGTATAAGTTCATAACGTAACCAATCTCTTTTCGCCCGTTCATGTTCAGGAACATCAAAAACAACAATGGTTAAGATATTATTGCGCGTTTTTTCCACGGTATAACGACGAGACCAAGCAAAACGGGATTTTTTTTCAAGTAGATATTTCCTACCTTTCTCGGTTATGTTATAAGCTCCTTTCTTGACGCGATTAATCATACCTTCCCGCTTCAGTTTAGACAGTAAAGAATGAAGTCTTATTTTATTCCGGGCTAAAGAGCGCAGTTTATCCAGACGGACGGGAACAATTTCACGGCGTAGAGCCCTAGAAGCCACGTCCGGAGAATTAACCATGGCCGCGCCAAGTTGGGCAGTTGTGGTAACTAAATTTATGATCGTTTCGGATGTGGCAATACCAGCCTCGGCTAGAAAGCCCAGCACGGCCTCACGCTTAAAAATTTTATGTCTTTTCTTCATGTATTTTTTTCTATATTTTCTATATTTTTTTTCATCTTCATTATCGCTATTATCTACGATCGTGACAAATAGTCAAGATGGGGTCGGGTGATCATGTGGTAGCCGAGGCAATAGCCGAATATGATTTAATCGGGTAATATTGGGAGGAGTGCGGGGGCGACGGAATTGGCAGATTTGTTCCATATACAAAGTGCTGGGATGGCGGAATTGGCAGACCTGCCTGCGCAGGCGGGCGCGCGTAGATCTTTTTTTGTATAGTGTATTGTGTTTATAAATGCCGAGGTGGCGGAACTGGAATACGCGTCAGCCTTAGGAGCTGATGTCCGCAAGGACTTGTGGGTTCAAATCCCACCCTCGGCATTGACTTTTTTTTATTATTGTGTATAATTATACACGGATTTTTTTAATTCTTTAACAAAAAAGCCCAAGGAGGGGCGAATATCATGGAATATATTTTAAATTTGACAGCGATGACAATTCTGTTCGCGGTCATTTCAGGCTTTGTGATTTATATCGCCATGCTTATCATGGCACGGTTTGAATTTATTCTGACCTACTGCCAGCAAAATCACGTTAGAGCAATAATGCGCGGCGAGGATTTTGACCACTTTATAGAAAATATAAAAGGGCAAAAAGTCGACGATGATGGTGCCGCAGAGCCAGCAACCGATGGTGACAAAGACGACCCGCGCGACCAACAAGGATTTTGGGGGTGGTTGCTAAAAAAGATGGGGATGTACTGGGTTGGCCTTCCTCCAAGGAATGTGCTGAAATTCCGCCTACGGTGGAATAAATATACCAAGGTCGGCGGAACCGGAAGCAACGACTACGCCCTTGAACCACGAGATGAAACGGTTGGAAGTATTCTTTTCCAGACGGTCTATCCGGTTGAGATCAGGGAGGTGGAGTTAACAGGAAATATAAAGGTTAACTTCCTTCTCTTAGTAACGGTGGAAGTAAAAAATTTCTTTCGGGCGTTCTTTGGAATTCTGCCGACAGGAAATTTTATCAATTTCTTGACCAGCACAATTCAGACGGGCGCAAAAGAAACGGGGGGGAAAATATCTTTTGATGACCTTAGAAATGAGTTCAAGGAAAACAAAAGTTCTTTCGAGGAACATCTAAAGAAGACGAGAAACGAGCTCCTGTTAAGGGAAATAGGCCACGAAATAGTTTCTGTTCAATTTGTGGCCTATCAGGAAATCTCGGATGAGGAGGTGAAGAAAGCCCTGCGCGCTAAGGAAATCGCCAAACTCAACGCGGAAGGCGTGCGCGAGAAAGCAGAAGGAGAACGCGACGCCAAGAAAACAGTTGCTGAAGGGGAAGCTTACCACCTTAAAATTGTTGGTAAGGAGATGGAAGATAATCCGCGAGCGGCGGAACTTCGGAGGCTTCAGGCAATAGAAAATTCTAATTTGGTAACACCCGGAGGTGGTGGGGATAATTTGCTTTTTAATATTCCCGTCTCTCCCAAAAAAGAAAAGGAGGATTAGATGAGAATCCAGAGAATCTTGTGGCCATTCCGTAAACGCGAACAGCCACAACTAGGGACACTGCCGGCTGAACCAGAAACGCCAGAGCCGGAAAAAAAAGAAGAGAAGAATCGCCATTACTATGCATTCAAGGCGATTCTGGGGTTGCTCGCGATTGGTTGCCTTTTTGCCCTTCTGTTGACAAGCGACAGCGGCGACGACCAGCCACAGCCGACTTATTCTTATTCGGCTCCGCGGGCGTATGTACCCCCGACGCCGACTGTTCTTCACCTGACCATACCGGTCGGGGGAGAGGTTTCCTTCTATGGTCCAAATGGGTACACTGCCAATTATAAGGCAGATGTTCCCATAAAAATCAGCTTTCCTGATGGGGAAGAAAGGATTAAATATCCCCTTCAACCCTTGGGATACCAAGGACCATCGGGGTACCGGACCATAAGGATACCCCTGGAAAGTAAAGTAAAAGCACCCGTGCAAGTACGGGTTACTTTAAAACTTTCCGGGACCTAGTTAGTTCTTTCTTTGAGATAACACCAACGGGCGTCCTGTTAACACAACAGAGACGCCCATTTTTATTTCCAGAAAACAGAAATTATGGAATTGGAACATCAGACCCGATAGTGCCGGTGATAAGTCGCATTATACCGAAAACAGAAATCATTATTATCATCCCGACTATGCCCCACAAAATATGCTGACGGCCAGTGGTGCGCTTTTCTTCATTGCCGGCATTGGCGGTAAACTCCACCACGCCCCAAATAAACATCACCAAAGCCACGGCGAAGAGCAGAGCAATTAACGGGTTAAGTATGGTCTGGTTAACCTTGCGCAGAACCGCGTCAAAATCGGCATAGGCAACCGCCACTAGGCTGAAATTCATATCTTTAGGTGAAAAATCTTAAATCGTGTATGGGTTGGAAATACCGCCACCTTGTCCAACACCAGTGAAACCAGCGATGAGCGCAACCAAACCCCAGATGGAAGCAATAATGAAAATACCAATAATTCCCATAATCATTATGCCTCGTCCTTCTTTCTTTTTCTCCTCGTCTTTGGCAGTTACATATTGAACAACGCCCCAGATGAAATAGATAACCCCGAGGCCGAGAACAATTGGCATGACGATATTAAGAACAGTGAGAACCTGGGTAAGAATACTGGTTACTTGCGTGCCGCTCGCAGTTCCACCTGTTCCTCCAATGATCTGCGCCAAAACCGAAAGAGGCAAAAGACCCGCCGCGACCACGCCCAAAGTTGAAATAAACTTTTTCATAATTTTATAAATTTTATAAACCTTATAAGCTTCTAATATTGACGACCTTAAAATTCTTAATAATGCCTTAATTGTAGCACACTTAACAGCCAGTCAACGGGGGGTGTGAATATTGTTTTTCCCCGCATTTTCTCCTCCCTTGATAAGGGGAGGCCGGGAGGGGTTTGGATATAACCCCCTCCGCCCTTGGCACCTCCCCCTTATCAGGGGGAGGCTAATTTCCCTACTCCGGCAACCGAGGCATCCCGCTGGGAACGCCGAAAAAGTTTGTAAAAAGCCCGACCAGCCCCCAAATTGACACAATAACGAAGAACCCGATTATGCCCCAGAGCATCAATTGCTTGCCCTTGGCGCGTTTTTCCTCGTTGTCGGCGTTGCCTACAAATTCAATCATACCCCAGATAAAAACGACCATAGCCGCGGCGATAAGCAGAGGAACAACCGAGTTTATAAGAAGGTCGGTGAACATATCCAGCAAATCCTTTATGTTATTAGGCGCGGCCAGAGCCACAGATGGCAAACCGACCGCAATCATGGTTAATAGATATATTATCTTTGAGAAAACTTTGCTTAAATTAAACATAGTTAAATTATATCTCATTAAAAACTTTAACAAAAGTGGAAAACCCTGTACAACCCCCTAAATCCCCCTTGTCAGGGGGACTTGATTCTCGCCTCCCCTGATAAGGGGAGGTAGGGAGGGGTTAATGACAAGTTTTTAACAGGACTACGCCCAAAACTTGTAAAGCGACAAGACTGTTGACCTTATTTCTTCTACCGTCTCGCCGATGGCTTGCGCCAAGACCCACGCCCCCAGAATAATCGCCGCGCCGACAATCGTCCAAAGGAAAGTTTGGCGGGCTTTGGTGAGTTTTTCGCTGTTGCCCTGCGCAGACACGAACAGGAAGCCGGAGTAAATTATGAAAATTGCCACGACTGGCACGCCTATTTTAAGAAGTATGTCCAGTATTTTTCTGATGAAAGACGGAAAGTCGTCCACATTGATGGGGTTTTTGAGTTTGGTGCCAGTGATGGTGTCGGTATCTTTTATAACATCATCATCTTTTATCACATCGTCGTCAGTGGTGGGTTTAAAAGTTGCCAGGTTATTATTTTTATCTCCAGTCATCTTAATAGTGCAGATTCTTGGATTTGTTTCGTTAACTAAACAATCGCTCCCTGTCCATCCCTTAAACTCAAAACCTGAATCTGGTGTCGCGGTTAAGGTTACGTTACTATCTTTTGGAAAACGATAAGTGCAGACTGATGTTGTTTGGGGAGGGGGAGAATTTTGGGGAGAAGAAGAATACACTGAAGAACAAACAATGCCTGACGGAATGGAGGTAATTGTTCCACTTGTGCCTACTGTGTATTCACCATTAACATTAGAAGCCTCTGTCAGCCAACCAACAACAAGCTCTTGTGTCAGGCCACCGGTTCCACCCCCACCTCCCCCTCCGCCACCACCAGTCGCCGTGAAAGTCGCGGTTACGGATTTATCACTGTCCATAGAAACGGTGCAAGTTGTGTTAGAACCCGAACAGGCACCCGACCAAGATATAAAAGCGGAACTTGGACTGGCGGTGAGAGTAACCGATGTGCCGGCGGGATAAGCCCAACAACCGTAACCGCACGACGTGGCGATACGAGGAGAAATAGAAACAGTGCCATTACCGACCTTAGTAACAGTCAGGGCGCGCGAGTTCGCGGGTGTGGACTTTTTAAGAGTAAAATCAATGACCTTGTCAGTATCCATAGTAACATTGCAAGTCGTTGAACTTAAACAATTTGTTTCAGACCAACTTAAAAGACTGGATCCGGGATTGGGAATTACCCGAATAGTTACGGTTTGCCCTAAGTTAAAAGCCGAACAATTTAACGCCACGTTCGCGCAAGGCGCACCCACCGGCGCGGTAAAGAAAACTCCTTCGCCGTCGCCTTTTTTCGTAATAGCTAACTCCCTTTTAGAAACACCACTTACATTACTCGCGCCGACAGTAAAAGAAACATTGATATCTCTATTCATTCTCGCCATACAATAACCGCCTCCGCCAGCCAGAAGATTACTAGAGGAACAACCGCTCCAGCCGGTGATAGCAAAACCTGTTTGGGCAGTGGCGGTCACAGAAGTAAAAGAATTGTAAATATAATCTTCTTGGCAATCAGTCCCGCAATCAATTCCCTGCCCCTTGATGGTAACTTTGTCGCTATTTGTCGCCGGCGGTGTGACGGTTAATCTGCGGGTGTCTAATTCAAACCGCGCGCCCACGGTTTTTCGCCCACCTACAAAGCCAGCACCTATACCTCCAGCCGAGAATTCACACAAATTAGTTTGACTATTGCAATCACTCCAGCCGGCAAAGACCGAGCCAAAGTCAGGTATAGCTTGTAAAAACACCTGGGAGAGAAATGTGAAGTCCTGCGAGCAGTCAGGTTCGCAACTAATCATACCGCCGGTCAAACGAGAAACATTACTCCAGACCTTTCCCTGCCCCCCGCCGGAAACATTAACCTCAACCGTTTTGGCGTTAAGCGCGCCAACTATACCTCCGGCGGTGCGTATAATACCAGCGACATCCACTTCAAAATTAGCAACAACTTCTTGGTTTGTCTGGTCTGGGTCTATGCGCACCAAACACCAACCAGAACCATCAGGATAAACACTCTGATTATTACAACCACCCCAACCGGAGATAAATGACATAGGGCCGGGCAAGGCGTTCAAGGTGAGATAGGTACCCGCGGTAAAACTGGCCGTACAAGGGAAAGGATTAAAGGGGCCAATATTGATACCATTCGGAACGGAAGAAACAGTGCCACAGGCGATACCCCGCGGAGAACTGTAAACAACACCACCAACACCCGGTCCATCTTTTGATACAGTTAAAGTTTTGAGTTGGGGATTAGAAGGTCCAGAAATTTCTTTTGTATCAAAACTGGCTGTAACTGTTTTAGTAGCGGTCATGGAAACAGTGCAAGTTATTCCTGTTCCAGAACAATCCCCTCCCCAGCCGGAAAAAATAGATGAGTCATCCGCCAAGACAGTTAGTATGACATTGTCGCCGGAATCAAAATCATCATCACAGGCGGTTCCGCAATCAATACCGGTCGGAAAAGAACGCACTGTTCCCACGCCGGAACCTTGTTTAGTCACGGATAAATTGAAAAAACCGGCTGGGGTTCCTCCTCCCCCTGTCGTCGTGCCTGCGCTAAAGGTGGCAATGACATTCTTGGCCAAAGACATGGTCACATTGCAGGTTAAACCCAAACCTACGCAATCCCCACTCCAGCCGGAGAAAGTTGAGCCAGAGTTTGGACTGGCGACAAGAATAACCCGTTCGCCGGCCGGATAATTAAAACAGCCATAACCACAGGACGTGGCGGTAGTGGGCGAAATGGTAACCGTGCCATTGCCTCCGTTGACGCTTTGTTTGCTGACAGTCAAGACATAGTTGGTCGAGCTCGTCTTAGATTTGAAGCTGGCGGTTACGGTCTTGGAGGCCGTCATCTGAACGGTGCACCAGCCACTGGAACCATCGGAAGAAATGTTGGCGCTG
>MFVN01000039.1:8578-8793 GCA_001786095.1 Candidatus Nomurabacteria bacterium RIFCSPLOWO2_02_FULL_42_17 | reverse complement strand
AAGGGAAAATATTCTTGAGCAATGGTTTCATTGTAGGCAAAGGGGGAGAGTTCTAGAGGAAAGAACTCGCCGTATTTGTAGACTCTACCTTTACTGTCCTCATAGGGCATATCGTTCATGTGCTGGATGATTTTGGGGACGAGAGCTTCGTATTCTTCTTTGGTATATTGTTTGTTTAAAATACAATATTGTTTTTTACGAAGACCCTCGCAGCC
>MFVN01000039.1:0-8554 GCA_001786095.1 Candidatus Nomurabacteria bacterium RIFCSPLOWO2_02_FULL_42_17 | reverse complement strand
TTCTTCACTATAATATGTATTCTGATTATGTAAATTCCTGATACTAAAAGCCGTATTTGACCCGGCAAAACCATGGGCAATTTCATACAAAAGCTCCGCGTTAAAACCTTGAAATGAAGTATCGTAGCAATCTTTTGTCCCATTTCTGCAAAAAAATAAATATTTGGAATCTTCGGCTTGGCTGGAACTGAAAGAATTATGGGTATTTCTGACTTCGGATAAATCGTCTCCGTCTGAATTTGTCGATTTGTAAATACGGGCATAACGATGCGCAATTTTTAATTCTAGTTCGCGGAGTTTTTTCAGATTTTCAATATGTCCCGAATAGCTCCCCAGATCCATGAACTTTATAATGTTCTGATATTCTTCTTTTGAGTACTGTTTATTAAAAATGCAATGTTGTTTATTGACTAAGCTGACACAGCCAAAACAATTCATGCAATTTCGGCAATCTATTAAATAAGAACTGTCCACGCAATCTGAAGAATGATGGCTAAAAAATAATTTATTGGTGCGTTGGCATTCAAAGTTTTCATAGCTAAATTCTATCTTTTCCGAGAAAGCTATGTCTAAAGAATCGCGAGAACCAACAACTTGATTGCCAAAATAAATTCTTTCGTTACCTTTCCCTCCAAACAATAAATAACACTCTTTAAAATCCAGGCCATAATTGCAATAGTCGCTCAAGACAAAATTATCTCTGTAAAGATTCATTCTCGGAACTGATTTTTGAAGCGATTTGAATTGAGTAAAAAACGGAATGGAAAAATCATAATTGTGGCCATAATCCATGGGGTTCCATTTGTCGGAAAGCCAGCAATCACGACAATAAACAATATAGGGTCGTTCTTGGTGATATATGGCGAGTAATGATTTTTTACACAAAATACATTCGCGTTTATAAAACACGCGATTGTTTCGAAAAAGTAATCTTCTTTGAAATCTGCACTCCGGGCAAAAAGTCGGCGCAGGCACTTTTATTTTCTCGTAAAAATTAAAATCTTCCGGTTCGATAATAAATTCACCACGGCAGTTCTGGCATATTTTCTTTTCGTTGGTTATGCTCATAATATCTTGTCTCCCTTCGGGAGATCTCCCGCAGGGAGACAATTCTGGCAGGTTTTGGTTTCCGATTGCATCCTTTAATTATAGATTAATCAGCTTAAAAATCAAATTCAGCAAATGTATACGATCGTATACATTTGCTGAATCTCTTAAATGACACACTTTCTGTATATGCGGGATTTGTGTCATTTTAATAAATTAATATACTTCTTGCTGGTAGCATTTCTCGCAGTAAACAATCTCCGGCCGTTCGGGGGCGTAGTTTGTTTCAAATTCATTCGGACATTTTCCCTCGTGATGCAAGTGATTTTTTTCACACATGCATTTCCGGTGCCAGAGTTTTGACGGGCCTCGCAATTTAAAACGCCTCGCGAGACGGCAAAAGAAGCATTTTCTCGGAATTGGAATTTTCCATTTTCGATAAAAAGTGAGCTCATCCGGCACGATTTTGTAATTACGCCTGCATAAGATACATTCCAAAATCTCGTTTAAGATAGAATCCTGCACATCAAAGATACTTTCGGGTATTTCTAAAAATGTTGTTTTGCCTCTGGTCTTCTGGATGTTATCCTGCCAGCGCAATCCCTTCGCCAATGCTTCCTCTTTCGTCAAAGACGAAGAAATCTGCGCCATTGATTCGTTGTAGGCAAAAGGCGAAAATTGCATGGGGAAAAATTCCCCCCACTCCCCCGCCTGCTTCATATGCTCGATTATTTTTTCTTTTAATTTAAAATACTCTTCCTTTGAATATTGCTTGTTAAAAATAGAATACTCGCCGAATTTCAGCCCGACGCACCCGAAAAGATTTTGGGAAGACATGCAAAAATCGGAATACAGCGCATCGACGCTCTTCCACACATAATTTGCAAAAAGAGCCCTGTTGGAATGATCGGGTGTAAGGCCTTCATAACATTCGGACAATTCCCCTCCCACGGACAAATCATAGCTGTCTTTTTCTGTATCGCCGTTTTCCATGTACTTTGAATTCTCCGAACGCCTGGTATGAAAAACATATTTTGCGTTCTTGCTATCTATAAGATTCGTTCCCAAACAATTCACGCAATTATGCAAATGAGCGAATTTATGCGGCTGGGACAATAAAAAATCTTCAAATTCGCGTAGGGCACGCTCGGTTCCGGAAAAAGTGTCCAGTTTATATCCCGCTATAATTTTTTCGTATTCTTCCTTACCGTATTGCTTGTTTTTTACGCAATATTTTTTACTACGTAGGCCAGAGCATTGGAAACAATACTGGCATGAGTAGCAATCATAACAAAACGAGCAGTTAACTAAAGCGAAAGAATTATAAGCATATCGAGAATTAAAACATTTTCCGCTATACATATTTTCATAAATGCCCTGGCTCGGGCTAAAAATCCCCATGGAGTCCATCGCATCTTTGACATCCGCTCCGTAAGAAAAATACATGCAATTTTCAAGTTTCCAAGCAACCATGCACATATAACAATTTTTGCTATACTGCACATTCTGCGTATATTCGGAGTTTACGCTTCCAGTGCCGTTGTCGTTTACCAAAGCAAGGGCAGGCACTTTTTGCCGAAATTCAGCGAACTGCTCGAAAAAAAATTTTGAAAAATCAAAATCGCGGGCATATTTTTTCGGGTCCCATTTGTCGCTCCACCAGCAGGTATTGCAATAAATTACCTGCGGATTGTCCGGTGAATATATTGAAATTATTTTGCGCTGGCACAAGTCGCACTGCCGATTGTAAAAGACAAAATCATTCCGCCAAGACAACCGCCTCTGCATTCTACATTCCGGACAAAAAGTCGGCGGGGGGACTTTTATTTTCTCATAAAAATTAAAATCATCCGGCTCGATGATAAATTCAGCACGACAATTCTGGCAAATTTTAGTTTCACTTTGATTAGTCATAGACATTGAAATTTTAACATTTTTTGAGGTCTTTTTGAATTTGGGTCTTGAGAGCTTTCTCGGCGCTGAATTTACGGAAAGGACGGAGAAACTTTTTAAAAATAAATTTCGCGCGGGCGGGCGTTCTCCCGCGAAAATTTAAAAGATGCGCCTCCAGTTTCGGTAATCCTTTTTTGTCGCGCGGACCGATTACCAGACCCGCGCGAAACGCACGACCGGTCGGCAAAATAACTTTGCCGGCGTAAATGCCGAATTTTGGCTTCTTCTTTAATTTTAAAAAATCTCGACGGTCTAAATTAACCGTGGGAAATCCGATTTTCCGGCCGTAGCCCTCCCCTTTTATGACTCGTCCGGAAATTGCGAACATATTTTGATTTTAACATAAAAAAATAAGGCGGGTTCGGTATGATCTTTCGATCCTCCGAACCCGCCCCTTAAAATTTTTACTCAACCCGAAGCGTTTGCTCCCGGTTGGGACCAACTGATACATGGGTCACCTCCACTTTTAGAAAATGCTCAACAAATCTTACATATTGTTGGGCGGATTCATAAAGGTGATTATATATCCCGGCATGAGAAATTGGTCCTTGCCAACCTTTAAGCTTCTCATAAACCGGCTTCGGTACAGTCCCATTGTAAGATGAGCAAACAGGTATCTCCGGCAAACCGGACAACACGTCCAGCTTGGTGATTATCAGCTTGGTTACGCCGTTTATCATTACGGCATATTTGAGCTGGGAAAGGTCAAGCCAGCCGCATCGGCGCGGGCGTCCAGTGGTGGAGCCGAACTCCTCTCCCGTTTTCCTTAGACGAACTCCCATTTCTCCATCGAGATCGGTAGGGAAAGGACCTTCTCCGACACGGGTAGTGTATGCCTTGGCAACGCCAATCACCTTCCCGATCGCGTTGGGCGGCAATCCCAAGCCGATGCAGGCCCCGCCAGCCGTGGTGTGTGAGGATGTGACGAAAGGGTACGTGCCGTGGAAAACATCAAGCATCGTGCCCTGCGCGCCTTCAGCCAGGACTCTTTTGTTTAGGGCGAGCATTCCCCGTAACCAATATTCTCCCGCCAAGAAATGATTCTTCGCGATTGCTTGTTGGATACTACGCAAAGCTAAGAACCATTCTTCCTCAGCCTTTTCAAATTCTGCTTTCGGAATCTTAAATCCGATTCCACGGCAGTAGGCCTTGTGGAGAGTTTTCACGGCATAATAACGGGTGCGGAAATTGCCTTTGAGTGAGTCGGTGACACTCAAGGCAAAGCGACCAACACGATCCATATAGGCCGGACCTATACCCTTGCCGGTCGTCCCGATTTTTCCTGACCCGCGGGCTTTTTCATAAGCCGCGTCCAGATACTTATGCATCGGTGTAATAAGCGTGGCGCCACCGGACACATAGAATCTGTCCAGGAAATTCACCGTCTGATTAGTTACAGCTTCTATTTCACTCCACAGGACAACAGGGTCAATGACCATCCCGTCACCTATGAGAAGCTTGGTCTTGTCGTTAAACACCCCGCTCGGAATCTGATGGAGCACAAGCTTGCCAGACGGCCCGATTATTGTGTGTCCGGAATTTGGACCGCCCTGAAAGCGGGCTATAACATCGTACTCATGGGCAAGGGTATCTACAATTTTACCCTTCCCCTCGTCGCCAAATTGGAGGCCGAGGAGAACATCTATTTTCTCTTTATTCATATAACCTCCTTTTTATAATGGTGAATAATTTGGTGATTCCTTCGTGATGGTGATGTCATGAGGATGACTTTCCCTCACGCCCGCGGGGGTGATTTGTATGAATCTTGCTTTCCACAAATCCTTTATAACCCTAGCACCACAGTAGCCCATACCGGCCCGCAGTCCGCCGACCAATTGATGGACAACCTCCGCTATGGTACCTCTGTAAGGCACACGACCGGTAACTCCTTCAGGTATAAGTTTTTTTAGATCGTCTTCAGTATCTTGAAAATAACGATCTTTGCTTCCGCCAAAATACATGGCTTCCGCGGAACCCATACCGCGATAAACTTTGAATTTTTGGCCGTTAAGAATAATACTCTCGCCCGGGCTCTCATCAGTTCCGGAAAATAATGAGCCGATCATTACAGTACTAGCACCAGCCGCCAAAGCTTTGGTAATATCTCCGGCATAGCGTATACCGCCATCAGCAACAAGTGGTATGCCGGCTTTTTTACAAGCTTTAGCCACTTCCATTATTGCCGTAAGTTGTGGAACTCCAATACCCGCGATTATACGAGTTGTGCAAATACTGCCCGGCCCCACGCCGACTTTTACCGCGTCTGCGCCGGCTTTAATGAGCGCTTCCGCGCCTTTTTCGGTGGCAACATTGCCCGCCATTAATTGAAGGTCTGGAAAATACCTTTTAATTTTCTTAATCGTATCAAGAACACCCTTAGAGTGTCCGTGCGCCGTATCAAGGCATACGACATCCACACCAGCCCCCATTAGCTCGGTGACACGTTCCAATACATCAGGTGTTACCCCAACCGCCGCGCCTACACGCAGACGACCCTTATCATCCTTGCACGACCGATGGGATGTTTCGCTTTCCCGGAGATCTTTGGCCGTGTACATGCCAAGTAATTTTCCTTCAGCGGATATAATTGGAATCTTTTCTACACCCGAATTTAACATCTTAGTCTTTATGGTCTGAACACTTGCATTTTTCCGCGCAGTAATGACTTTTGAAGTCATTATACTCTCAACAGATCTTTTATCGCTCGGGTCACAAAAATTCAAATCACGGCTGGTTACAATACCCACAAGGATTTCATTTTCATCCAGTATGGGAATACCCCCAATATTTTTGTCTTTCATAAGTTTGAAAGCATCCTTCACACAAGCGGTAACGGGAAGGGTAAACGGTTTTATAATTATACCGCTTTGCGCGCGCTTTACTTTTCTTACTTTTATGACCTGCACGTCTAAGGACATGTTTTTATGAATAATTCCAAAACCACCCTGCCGAGCAAGAGCTATCGCCATATCCTCCTCGGTGACGGTATCCATGGCCGCCGAGATTACGGGAATAGGAATCCTGATTTTACGTGTCAGAAAGGTAGAGGTGTTTACGTTACGCGGTAAAACATTTGAATACGCCGGTATAAGAAGGACATCGTCGAAAGTCAGTCCTTCTTCTTTGATTATTCTTTTCATAATGACCTCCTTTTTAATTTTTAGAAAAAATGTTTTGTTTCCTCTCTTTTTCTTTTTTAAATGATCAAAAAGATACAGAGCAAGTTTGTTCTAATCTACCAAACATCCCCGCGCCCGTCAAGGGCGCGGGGATGTTTGGAATTACTCAAAATTATTTGAAATCCGAGAGAAACCGCAGAAGCAATCCCACACCCGCGCCAACGGCGCCCTTGGCCAGATATTCGCCTTCAAAAGAAGTCATACGCGGAGCGATATCTATGTGCGCCCACGGTTTATCTTTTATAAACTGCCACAAAAAAACCGCGCCCTGTATCGCGCCTCCGTAACGCGTTTTGCCGACATTGGCCAAATCCCCGAAGGTTCCTTTTATTTCATCTTCATATTCTTCCCAAAGCGGTAAAGGCCAAACTCGGTCGCCGGTTAATTCTCCGGCCGAACGCAGTTCGAAAATTAAGGACTCGTCGGCGGAGAAAACAGCCGAAGCTCTCTGGCCTAAAGCTGAAACGGACGCGCCAGTCAAGGTTGCCAAATCAATAACTAATTTCGGTTTGTAAAATTTTTGCGCGTAAGTCAAAGCGTCGGCTAAAATAATTCTTCCCTCGGCGTCGGTATTCAAAACTTCAACCGTCTTGCCGGACATCGTTTTCAAAAGATCGCCCGGACGATAACTGGAACCGGAAGGCATATTTTCCACCGCCGGCACCAACCCCACTAAATTTATTTTTAATTTAAGTCGCGCCACAGCCGACAAAATATGAATAACGGACGCACCGGCGGACATATCCATATGCATCTCATTAAGATTGTCTCCGAGTTTTAAGTTCAGTCCGCCGGTGTCAAAAGTAACGCCTTTGCCTATCAAAATTGTAGGCGCCGATTTCATACTAGCTCCGCGATATTCCATAATTATAAAATGTGGTTTTTCAGAAGAACCCTTGGCCACTCCTAAAATTCCGCCCATGCGTAGTTTTTTCATTTGGGTTTCGCCTAAGATTTTGGTTTTAAAACCGGCGCGCCGGCCGGCGGTTCGCGCCGCGGCCGCCAATTTATTGGGGGTCATATCGCCACCGGGAGTATTTGAGAGAGAGCGCGCGTTGTTTATTTCTTCGCCGACTATGCGGCCACGATGTAAAGCAACATTTATCTTGACTGAATTACGATTGGAAACAATCGTTATTTTACGCACGAAAAACCAACCTTCTTTAGGTGGAGTCTTGTATTTAACAAACTCAAAATTAGCCATTTCGGCCTGCGTGGCCAAAAGCTCGGCCAAAAGTTCGGGCAAGTGTTTAAAATCCGATGCTAAAAAATCTGATAGATTAAAAGCTAAATTTGTTGCACGTTCACGACGGCCAGCTTCCACCGCTCGTCGCACAGATAATAAAGCTTTGTGATGAGTTAATTTTCCGGTCAAACCGATAATTATGGCGCGACAGCCAGAGGAAAGAATAACGGTATGAGTAAAACCTTTGATATGCGTGTGTTTTTCAAAACCGCGCAGGCGATCTTGGTCTTCTTTGTTTAATTTTTTGAAAAATGGATGCCGGACGATTGAACCGCTTTCGGGAATCACAAAAACCGGCGCGGAATTTTTCGGCAATGTGGATGTATGTTTAAAATTCATATTATTGTTATTGTAGTAAATTTTTTTGAAATAGTCAAAGGGAAAGCAGGTAAGATAAATAAAAATGGCCCGTTGAATAACTACTTTCGTAATTACCCAACAGGCCTATAATTTTTTTGGCAGATTATTTTAGAACCGATACTTGAATTTTACTTCAAGTATGACGGCAAAACCGTCTGTTCCAAACTCATGGTTGGAGAAAACATATGAATATGTTGAGCTTATGGATACACCGTAAGCATTTCCAAATCCGTATTCTCCTTCCAAAGTTAACTCCCATACAAAAGGGGTATAGATTTTGCTCCCCTTTTCTACAAAAGTTATTCCTCCAGAGGTAAACATACCTCCGCCCAATCCGCCGTTTCCTCCACTGTGCAAGCCGAACGAACCGACCAACACAGCTGATCTTGAAAAAAATCGACGGTAGTAGAACGAGGAATCCTCCCCTTTTTGAGTAAGGGAAGAATCCTTCATCGTTGGAGAGTACGGGGTTAATCCCCTCATACTCACACCAAAGAGAATAATCTCTTTGGCCTTTCCACCGACCGATACCCCGATGGTTGGCAGGGCGGGATTTGAGGATATATTTCTTCCAGGGGCGCTGAAAGCGATCCCCGGACCGATGGCGAAGAAAAAATTTCCGTCACTGCTATCGGTTAGGGTGGTTAAATCTTCTAAGTCCACTTGCGCGTGGACCAATTGCCCTTTCACGAAGAAAAGGAACAAGATAGCTAAAAACACAATTTTTTTCATATTTTTGATTTTAAGGTTCAAAAAATAAAAAACGGAG
>MFVN01000038.1:6634-7106 GCA_001786095.1 Candidatus Nomurabacteria bacterium RIFCSPLOWO2_02_FULL_42_17 | reverse complement strand
AAACCGGATTGATGTCCTCTATCCAAAATGCCAATAGTCCCACGACGGCATACAGAAATAACGAGAGCAGAGTTCCGAGGAAGACGACCAAAACAACAGTCGGGATAAATATACCCACGGACATCGTCGCCGGAAGTCCGACAATAAGCGCAAGCGCGATTGTGCCGACCAGCGAGATAACCAAAAAGGGATACAGTCCGGCTCCGACTTGCCACCACATACGATACGCGAGATAGGAAACTGGCTTGCTGAAAAGTATTTCAACATTGCCCGATTGCACATCTTGCATAATCGCCCGCGAAATGTCGCGCAAGCGAAATACCGAAAACGCGAAATAGAAAAACATACTCCACGCCGCGACGATGTAAGTCGTGTTGTTTATCACGCCGTCGTTCAAACTGAAGACATACCAATACAAAACCAAAAGCACTCCGCAACGGGCGATTATGCCGAATGTGTCCACAATAAGCCG
>MFVN01000038.1:0-6595 GCA_001786095.1 Candidatus Nomurabacteria bacterium RIFCSPLOWO2_02_FULL_42_17 | reverse complement strand
AAGCCGGTCTGGGTAATACATTCGGTCCCTGACCAGCGTTCGGACTATTTTATTGCCGAGTCGGATTGCTTTCATAAATATTTCTGATGACTGTTTCAAGATCGGTGTCGTATACATCAACATCGTCAACCTTGAATAGGTCGAGTAATTTTCGCAACGCTTCCTGAACGCCGATTTTATTGATATCAACGACAACTGTTATTTTATTTTTGTCTTTTGCGCCGTAGTTGATACCCTCCGGCAATTCAGGAAATTCGTCAAAAGTCGTTTCCGGCGTGATATCAATGTTCTTTTCTCGCACGAATACTTGCGAGAGTTCCCGCGTCGGCAAATCTTTTATCAATACGCCGTGGTTTATGACAATTGTCCGGTCGCACAAAGATTCGATATCGCCGACATCGTGAGAAGTTAAGAATATTGTCGTGTTTTCTTCCTTGTTTATTTTGAGCAATAAATCACGAAGCGATTTTTTTGCCACAACATCAAGCCCGATTGTCGGCTCGTCGAGAAAGATTATTTTTGGCTTATGTATAAGCGAAGCGGCGACCTCGGCTCGCATACGTTGACCGAGGGACAGTTTTCGGATTGGCTGATTGATGAATGAACCCATATCAAACAAATCAACAAGTTCAGCAACACGCGCCTTGATTTGTTTGTCGGTTAGGTCATACATCACGCCGAAAAATTCGAGCGAGTCGGTCAATGGCAAGTTTGGCAAAAGTTGCGAACGCTGTCCGAAAACTGTTCCGATTTGGTAGGCAAGTTTCTTTCGGTCTTTCGATGGGTCGAGGCCGAGGACGTTTGCTTTTCCCGATGTCGGGAAAAGTATGCCCGTCAACATTTTGATTGTCGTTGATTTTCCGGCTCCGTTGGGGCCGATAAACGCCACGCGCTCGCCGCTTTTGACAGAAAACGAAATATCGTCAACAGCATTAATTTCTTTGGTTTCGGGAGCAAAAAGATTTTTGACCCATCCGGCGGATGGGTTTTTGACAGGAAACGAAAATCTTTTTGACAAATTGGAAACAATAATGGAATCCGAGTTCATGAAGATAGTATGGCACAAATTCAGCGTTTTTTGAAGACAGACCCGCGCCAAAAATCAAAAACGAATCCGCCCCGCATTCCTCCCCAGACCCAGTATGAGAGAATCTGCTGGGTTTTGTATTTAATTGATTAAGCGATTTTTCTCAAAAAAACAGTCGAGGCAAAGCAAAATCCTTTCTTCCCGCAAAATGAGTTCTAACTTTTTAGTATAATGTCCACGTTTCGCAACTTTCGCCGTTTTGGGAAAGGATTGCATAAAAAAACGGAAACAGGAACATTTCTTATAGGTTGCCCGTAGGAACTTCTATTGTTAGTTCGCCAAAGGGTTCTGGAAGCAATGGGTGAAGCGTAATTCTCGCGACACGGCCATCTTCGCCGATAATCACATCCAAGCCGACATCGGGGTAAACAGGAACCGATGGCGGCGACTGGCCTTCCGTTCCCGCCGGCCTCAAAAGAGGCCTCTCAAATTCTTCCCGACGGAAAAAAGTTACCAGATATTTTCCTTCGCCTAAATTTTCCGATTTTACAACATCTGAATTATTTTCCGGAGCGGGAACTATCCAATCAGGATGTTCCTGAATGACTAAATTCTGGTCCCAGAGAATATCGGTTGCCGTTTCCATTATTCCCCTTTCCCGATCATAACCGACCGGACCAAGCTCCTGTCTTCCCATCCAGACCCAATTTTTGCCCGGATAAAGCAGGGCTTCTTTGTTGACTAAATTAGTTTCCCAAACATCTTCGCTCTCTTTTTTGAATTCAATTTTGACAATTTTAAATCTCACCTCCTTGACCGTTAATCCTAAACCGGCTTGGTCCTTGGCGAAAATATCGGAGTGACCGATTATCAAACCCAAATAAGGAATAAGCAATAAGCTGATGATAAAAGAAAGCAGATAACCATGCAGTTTTAGTTTTTTGACCGGTTGAATAAAGCGGGTAAAAATTGATGCCGGAATTCCGAAAATTAAAATAGAATAAAACAGAGTCTTGGAAATATAATAGTGGACGAAATTCTCGTTCAGCCAAGCTCCGGCTACGCTGATCAAAATTACAAGTAAAACCCACTTTAATTTTCTGATGATTTTCATATCTATTTTATTATTTTATCAAATTCTTTATTAAAATGACAACACCTCGTCAAACTTGACGCGGGTTCTTTAAATAGTGTATTATGTGATATGTAATATGTTCTTTAACTTAAAATATAAATGTTATGATTTCTGGCACAAATTCCCCAAATGTTTTCCCAAAAAATATGTCCGAGGATGATTTCTTGGCTATTTTAGACATCATTAGCCGTACTGACATGTCTCCGAGATCCATTAGGGAGATTTTAGAAAAAAAAGCAATAGAACTGGGCTGTACAGACAACGCCCTGTTCAGAAAAGCCCTTAAAAATCTTGATATACAGATAGATAAAATTTTTAAACTGGAACACCAAGAAAATCAGGATGAGCAAATAAAAAAATCACTTGGGACAAATTGACTAAAGATACTCCGATGTTTGTCATAGAATCCGATGCTACTATTGTCGTTCCACTTATTCTTTCCGCACTCCTAGAATGTAAAGCAAATCCCAAAGAAGCAAACAAGTTAATAAAGAAATATTTATCTCAAATTGTTTTAACTTGTGTTTTTTACTTTTCAAGCGCCAGAATAAGAATATGGTCCAAAAATTCATAAAAAGGGCATCCGATTTCAGCCAACGCATGAGGCACAAGCGAGTGATTGGTCAGGCCCGGTAAAGTATTAATCTCTAAAATATAAATTCCACGGCGCGGATGAACAATAAAATCCGCCCGGGAGTAATGACGTAAACCCAAATCCGCATGGATACGCGCGGCGGTATTCTGAAGGGCGAGGCGCTCGGCCAGGCCGAGCGCGCCCGGATAACAATAACGACATTGACCGCCCGACTTCATTTCCAAAGAAAAACAAGTTTTTGATGGTTTCCTTATTTCCAACGCCGGCAGGGCATAGAAATTTTTCCCTCGAAAATTTTCTAAAACTCCAACCGAAGCTTCTTTGCCTTCGATAAATTCTTCAACGATAACATCGCCTCCGATTTCCATTCCTTTCCATAAAGCCACGACCAATTCGGCAAAATTATGACACACCGAAATACCGATGGATGACCCGCCGGAAACCGGTTTAACCACCCATGGTGGCGGAAGTTTTTGAAAAACTTTATAAGCCGAACGTTCCAGATATTTTTCCAACGGTTCGCTTGCTCCGTCAACGGCGGGGTCGGTGCCGGCGTTTTTATAAGAAAAAACATATTCATGTCGCGGGGTTTTAAAACCCAGTCGCGTAAAATGCTCTTTGGTTAAAGATTTATTCATACCCACGGCCGAAGCCAACGGCCCCGAACCGGTATAGGGAATATTTAAATTTTCTAAAAGCTGTTGGAGTTTGCCGTCCTCGCCATACTCGCCGTGCAGGGCGTTAAAAAAAACATCGGCGCCGTGTTGAATGCGCGGAAGCGAAGCCGGCAAACCGCCCACGTGCCATAACCCGTCGCGGTCAATTAAAATATCTACCGGTTTATATTTAGACGAGAGTTTTTCTGCCAATGTTTGTAAAACCCGTCCGCCGGTCTGAAGCGAGATTTCATATTCTGGACTTACGCCACCTCGTATAACTCCAACACGAATCATATACGGATAGTATATAAGATTTAGGTTTTGGATGCTAGGTGGAATAAAAAACACCCAATAAAAATTGAGTGTTTAAGAAAAAATTCTTTTTTCATCTAATTATTTATCTAATATATGCATATTGGCAACCCTACTCTCTAAATTAAATGTAGAAACAACAATTTCATTCCACTTATTTAATGGCATTGAGTAGGTTCTTATTCTGTTGCAGTGTTTACTTCCTAAACATCGTGCATTGTAGGAAATATTTTTTCCTGGCTCTTGTTTATTCATATATTCTATCTCATGATTAGTTTTTGTTCCACAAATCTTACAAGGCATTTTAACAGTAAAAAATTTTGCGGGAATCAAAACCTTTCCAAAACCAATTAGTTGAACAGAAACTTGATCTTTGTCGCCAACAGCAAAACTGGCCACTGTTGTGGGTTTATTGTTTATCATCATGATCTAATATTTTAAGAGTTAAATAAATTTTTAAGAAACAAACACAAGACGATAAAAATCGTCTCTTTTATTTTTTCTAACCTTATTATACTTAATTTATTTTTTTGTGCAAGTAAAAACTAACTGCGATATTTATGAAGAAAAGCGTTTTTAAATTTAGAAAACTTATCATCTAAAATTGATTGACGGATATTCTTAACCAAATTGACGATGAAATAAAGATTATGAATTGAAGCCAGCGTGCCAGCCAAACTTTCGTGGGCACGGAAAAGATGCGCGATGTAGGCGCGGGAATAAAAACCCCTCCCTGACCCTCCCCAAAGGGGAGGGTATTTTTCTTCCCTCTCTCCTTGGGAGAGGGGGTTGGGGGTGAGGTTTGAACAAACACAACATCCACAACCCTTTTCAATCGGCAAAAAACTTTGGCGAAATTTTTCTTTGAAAATATTTATTTTTCCGCGCGCCGTATAAATCATGCCGTGACGCCCCAGACGCGTGGGCGCCACGCAATCAAACAAATCACAACCCTTTTCAATGGCACCGAAAAGATCTTCTGGTTCCCCTATCCCTAAAAGATGTCTAGGTTTTTTTTCTGGCAGAATTTTATTTACCCAACCTACAGCAGTTTTAATGTCTTTTTTATCAAAGGAACCGCCGATGCCGAAACCGTCAAAATCCATACGCGCCAGCGCTCGCGCCGAGCGCTGGCGCAAATCCTCGTGCCTTCCTCCCTGCACAATGCCAAAAATTGATTGTTCTGATTTTTTATGCTCCTCCAAACTCCTTTTCGCCCACCTATGCGTGCGCTCTAATGCTTCTTTTTGATAATTTTTTGACGCCTCCGGCGAAGTACATTCATCAAAAGCAAAAATTATGTCCGCGCCCAACCGGTGTTGTATCTGAATAGAATGCTCGGGCGTAAAACGATGCGACGAACCGTCCAGATGCGAGCGGAAAGTTACGCCGTCTTCGTCAATTTTGACCATAGAACCTTTCGTACGAATGGTTCCAGATTGGTTTGTTCTGTCCACTTTACCAACCTTGCTCCCCAACCCCGCGCCCAGAGAAAAAACTTGAAAACCACCCGAATCAGTCATAGTCGGACCCTCCCAACCCATAAATTTTCCCAACCCGCCGGCTTTTTTGACCAATTCCGGACTGGGCTCTAAATAAAGATGATAAGTATTTCCTAAAACAACTTGCGCGCCTACGGCGCGCACTTGTTCCATAGTCAATGCTTTAACGGCCGCCTGTGTGCCAACCGTAACAAAAGCCGGCGTTTCAATTACACCGTGCGCGGTTACGAGTGTTCCGGCGCGCCCCAGCGTGCCTTTAATCTTTTTTACTATCCTAAAATTCTCCATTAAGGATTTTTATTTATAAATATCCTTGCGATGAGCCACATCAACTAAAAAAATAGTTTCAAAATCATTAAACCTAAAGATAACTCTATAATCGCTAAAAACACGAAAAGAAAAATAGCCAGCATATTCACCGTGTAATTTTTTTATATGTATATGTAAAAGAGAACTATTTGGTTCTTTTTGAAATAAAAATATAAGATCAGCTAACTTTCTTTTTACTTTTTCCGGTAAAATCACAACCGACCTCCTAAAATGATCACCGAAGATTATTTTCATTTTATAAATCTTATTTAATTTGAACCAATTTTAAAAAAGATTTTTTTCCTTCAAATTTATAAGATGGCTTATCATAAGACGCTCTTTTCAATTTATTTATAAAAGATTGTTTATATAAACCCTCGTCATCACCAATAAGTCCTTTTTGAAAGCCTATAAAATAAGATTTCAAAGAAACCATTTCACGGGACAAGATATTAACTTTTTTTTCTATTGTAGTCATGGTACTACTATACCCCAAAACTCCATTTTCACCAAACCCTTGACAAATTATTATGTATTGTGCTACAATAGGGGCGAAATTGTTCGGTTAAATACCGATAATTAAACTGATTTTTAACCTTTAAAAATAAGAAAAATGAAAACAGTAAACACTTTCATGCTTAAGCTGTCATTGATGGCCAGCATGTTTTTTGCGATGGAAATTATAATCTTCTTTATGGTTTCCAACCATTACGGAATTGAAACTGCGGGAGCGGGAGCGTTAGCGTTAACGGGAGCGGTAGTGGTAATGATAGCGTTAGCGATAACGGGAGCGTTAGCGGGAGCGGGAATGATAGCGTTAGCGATAACGGGAGCGTTAGCGATAACGGGAGCGTTAGCGGGAGCGGGAACGGGAGCGTTAGCGGGAACGTTAACGTTAGCGGTAACGGGAACGTTAGCGTTAGCGGTAGCAGGAGCGTTAGCGGGAGCGGAAGAGAAAAATAAGTTTTCTTTCGGGAAAACTTTCTTTTTCATCCTGCTGATGGAGGTTTTTATGGGAGTTGGCGTGTTTATGATTATAAAAAACATACCCATGGG
>MFVN01000037.1:3925-8789 GCA_001786095.1 Candidatus Nomurabacteria bacterium RIFCSPLOWO2_02_FULL_42_17 | reverse complement strand
TCAGTATTCAATGCTCGCACTGTTTCTATACCACCAAGCATTTCAACGACTGCTCCGTCGATTTTTTCTTTTCCTCGCAATAGAGCCACTCGTATTCCTTTCTGCGAGGAAACCTGCCACACGATTATAAAAAGTCCTACCGGAATTACCAAAATCATTACACCAGCCAGTAATGGTTTTTGAGTTAGTGCGATAGCAATTGCGGCTAGTCCGCTGAAGAAAACTGGAAAGAAATCGAGAAATCCGAGTTTGATAATTTTTATCATTCCTTGGATTGATCTAAAAATTCTTCCATGCAAAGAGCCAATTTGTTGTTGATTGATGTTTGCAATATCTGTTTTTAGTAAATGCTCGATGACATTCACTGTCTGTTTTTTGTCAGTTTGTGTAGCCACATTTTCAACAAAATATTTCCTTACAACAGTTAGTGCTTCGTGTACAAGAATTATACCGATTATCAAAGCGATAAATGGAATTGCAATACTTACATCAAAATTTTCTGCCCCGACAAGTTTATCTACCAAACGTCCTAAAATGACAGCGGGTAGGTTGGTGAGAATTCCGGTAATGAGCATGAGAAAAGACGCGAAAACTAAAGCGGTTTTCTCCGGCTTTTCCATAAGCCGCAAAGTGCGTCTAAACCCATTTGTTATTTCAGAAAATTCTTTGTTCATAGATAAGTCTTCAATTATTATATTATCAAAATTTATGAACTTAATCAATTTTTAGGGGATAGAAATTCTGTTGTGTGCGCATGGGAGGGCTGGGCAAACACAATTACATCACTAAAACCTTAAGGATATGGCGCGATGAGCGTCTTGCAAAGGAGGATAGCAAACTAGTTACGGGGTTTATAAAATTTTATAACAGTGGTTTTGGAGAAAGAATAGCTAAAATCCTTATTGAGTGTTGCATAATTCATAAGTTCTCAAGAAATTGAAACACTTTTTCGTCATACTCCCCGAGGGTAACCCTCGGGAAGAGATAAAACATCTCGTCCTGAAAAATCGTTAAGTTTTGATTGGTCGGGCTGCCGGGAATTGGTCAGGGATAATTTACTCGCCGTCGCTCGCAAATTTCCACGACCCTGCTTCGTCTGTTTTGCCCGCTGGCAAAACATGACTACAGCTTTCAATTCCGGACGCGAGCAAAGCGGTTTGCTCGCTCATTCCTCACTTCGTTCGGGCTGCCGGGAATTGAACCCGGTCTACATCCACCCCATGGATGCGTACTACCGGTATACTACAGCCCGTTATGAATTTTGAAAAGTTGCTCGGAATTTATTTGTATGCTAACATTTTTAGCGTATGATTACTACGATTGAGGTTACGAAAAATAAAAATGAAAACAACTTGAGCTTGCTCCGACGATTCAGCCGGCGCGTGCAGGACTCCGGCTTGGTGCGAGCGGCCAAGAACCGCCGTTTCCGCACTCGCCTGCCGTCAACACTAACCCATAAAAATCAAGCGCTCAAGCGTCTAGTTAAAAGAAAAGAGTCTGAACGCCTAAAGAAACTTGGCAAAATTTCATAAAAATCCCCGCGGTTGTTATCGCGGGGATGGATAATGTTTTAACACAAATGGTGTTATTTCTTTGCTTCCTGCTTCGCCGCCTGTGGCATGGGAATCTGCAATAACAAACCACTTTCGCCACCTTCGACCATTGGTCGTTGACCATTCCACTTGGCTATAGCCTGCTCGGTAATTTGAAGCTGGCGCCAAGCTATAAGTTGCTGGTTGATGGATTGAGATAGAATACGATTAGATTCGGCTTCGCCGTAGGCTTTAGCGATCACTTTTTTTGCTTCGGCTTCTGTTCTACGTAATTCGTTTTCCGACTGCATTGCTAACTGTGTGGCTGTAATTTTGGCATTGATAGCATCAATTACAATCTTTGGGGGACGCGGGGCACCGATGAATCCGAATTGTTCCAGATACACTCCAACATCACCCATCAATTTATTCAGTCGCTCAATGACCTCACGTAAGAATTGCTCTTTTTTCGGTCCGTAAATTTCTTCAACCGAATATCTGCCGGCAACTTCATTGAACTGATCACGTGCGACGTTTCGCAAATAGCCATGCGTAAACAAACCAAGGTCATCTGATCGAAATTTGATGTAAAACATTGGAACTAAATCACGTATAAGAGAATAAGAAAGTGAAATGTCACCGGTAACAATCAAGCCTTCTTTTGTGTTGAAAGACACTTCCTCATTTAAAGGAGATCCTTCGTCTTTATTATGTGTCCAGACCGCCGTCTGTACAAAGGTTGGGTATTCAAAGACCTGTTGGGAAAGAGGGTTATACCAGACCCAACCGGTTTTTATGGGTACATCTTCAACCCCTCTATATGTCCCAGCATAATTGATTTTTATACCAACATGTCCAGGACCAACACGAGTACAAGCGGAAAGAATCGGAAACAAAACTGCCAATAACAATATGGTTGGCAAATTTGTTATTTTTGTCATCTGACCTTTTTTTATCCTCCGCTCTTGGTATTTTCGGTAGAGGTATCGGCCAATAATGACATAACATCCCACCAAGAGACCGGATGTTAAAATCCCTGCAGTAACCGAGCAGTCGCTTGGCTGATTCAGAAGCCAAAAAATCAGGTTCATTAACCCGAAAGTTGCTAGAATAATTCCAGCAACAGCGAGAGAAATTAGTAATGTTTTCATTTTTATAAATTTTAAGGTTCAAAATAGAAAAATGGAGAAAAAACTCCGATTTGTATACTAGCACAGAGATAAAATATGTCAATATTGAGAAGTTAGAGATTTTATGTTATTTACATTAACAATGATTGCGCAAGGAAAGGCTTTAAATACAGGAATAATGCATGTTAAAAACGCCATACTCGGGAAAAAATACGAGCTTTCTGTCGCGTACATAAACGCGCATATGGCACGGCAATTAAACCGTATTTATCGCAAAAAAGATTATTCGGCTAATGTGCTAGCTTTTCCGCTATCGCGTCACTCCGGAGAAATTCTTATTCGCGTTCCGGTTACCAACCAAAACGCCCAAAGCTTAGTTATCCACGCCCTGCTTCATTTAGCGGGATACAAACACGGTGTTATAATGAAAGCAAAAGAATACTATTATGATAAGAAATATTTCAGTCGGAATAGACGTCGGAACCCACGCAACCCGCGTGGTGGTAGCCGAGCTTGTAAAAGATAAAAAAAATCCAAAAATCATCGGCACGGGCATGGCTGAATCCAAGGGCCTACGGCACGGTTATGTCGTCAACCCGGCCGAAGTAAGCAAGAGTGTGGAAAAGGCCGTGCATGAAGCCGAAAAAAATTCAGGCCTGAAAATTCGTCGCGCTTTCGCGTCAATCGGCGGAATAAGTCTGGGCTCGGAGATTTCTTCGGGCTCGACAGTGGTTACGCGCGCCGACGGTGAAATTACAATGCTGGATATTAAAAAGGCGATGGCTGAAGCCGAAGAAGCCCTGCACTTGCCAAATAAACGCATATTGGAAAGTATGCCCATAGCTTTTAAACTGGACGGCAAAGAAGTATTGGGCGGACGACCTGAAGGTCTACATGGTAATAAACTTGAAGTTAAAGTTTTATACATGACTTGTCTAGAACATCATTTTTCGGATTTGATTATTGCCATAGAAGAAGCTGGGGTGGAAGTTTTAAACGTAATTCCCTCGCCTTACGCCGCTAGTCTGGTGGCCCTAAATGAAAAACAGAAAATAGTGGGTTGCGCGCTTTTAAATATCGGCGCCGAAACTACCTCACTTATCGCTTTTGAAAATAATTTGCCGATTGTCATGCATGTTTTTTCTATCGGCTCAGCCGACATAACCAACGACATCGCCTTGGGATTGCGCGTGCCGTTAGAAGAAGCCGAGGGCATAAAAACCGGCGCGCTTATGCGCGATTACCCGAAGAAAAAACTTGATCAGATTATGGAGGCTCGCCTCTCGGATATTTTCGAATTGGTGGATAAGCAATTAAAAAAAATCAACCGCAGTGGTCTTCTGCCCGCGGGCATCACGCTGACTGGCGGCGGTTCTAATGTTTCTTTTATTGAAGATCTGTCGCGCGACTTTCTGCATCTGCCGTCCAAGGTCGGCCTTTCTTCCTTTGGAGAAGCGGAACGCGGAAAACTGCGCGACCATTCGTGGTTTGTGGCTTATGGACTTACGCTTGTTTCGCCCTCGACGGAACAAAATAGCAACAGACGGAATAGTTGGTTGAAAAATTTAAAAGAATCTTTTTCCTCATTGACAAGACAACTCCTCCCGTAGACAATAGAGATATTATATGCCACGTATAAACCCTGAAATTCAAACTTTCGCCCGCATAAAGGTTATTGGCGTCGGTGGTTCCGGTAAAAACGCCGTTAATCATATGATTAACTCCAAAGTACGCGGAGTGGAATTTATATGCATGAACACTGACACGCAGGACCTGCATCATTCTTTGGCCGAAAAGAAAATCCATTTGGGTAAAAACCTGACACGCGGATTGGGCACGGGCATGAATCCGGAACTTGGCCGCAAAGCGGCCGAGGAAACCCTACCCGAAATCGAGGAAGCGGTGCGTGGCGCGGATATGATTTTTATAACCTGCGGTATGGGGGGTGGCACTGGCACTGGCGCGGCGCCGATTGTGGCGCGCGCGGCCAAAGAACAAGGCGTATTGACTGTGGGTGTAACCACCAAGCCGTTCTTTTTCGAAGGCGCGCAAAGAACGCGCGTTGCTGAAAAAGGCCTCGAGGAACTGCGCGCGTCCGTGGACGCGACTATTGTTATTCCCAACGACCGCCTGCTGGCCGTAGCGGAAAAAGGCATGCCTTTCAGCGAGGCCTTCGCCATGTGTGACGATGTCTTGCGACAA
>MFVN01000037.1:0-3769 GCA_001786095.1 Candidatus Nomurabacteria bacterium RIFCSPLOWO2_02_FULL_42_17 | reverse complement strand
TAATTCCCCACGCCTGGAAGTTTCTGTGGACGGCGCGCATGGCGTGCTGTTCGCGGTGGCCGGCGGAGATGATCTCACCTTGCATGAGGTAAACGAGGCCGCGAAAATTATCACCGAATCGGTGGATAAGGACGCCAAAATAATTTTCGGGACGATACGCGACGATCGTTTGAAGAAAAACGAAGTTAAAATTACGGTTGTGGCCACCGGCTTTCCGGCTGACGCTCCGCGCAAAACCTTATTTCAAAATACTGTCGCGCCGACCAATCCACCTGTAAACGGAAACGGTGACGGCACCAAACCGTCCGAAAAGAAAATAGAAATTATCGAGGAAGGAACCGAGGACTGGAACGCCGTGCCGGCTTTTTTACGGCGCGGAAAGAAGAACTAGCCACTAGAACCTAGCAACTAATTTATGATTTATGATTTAATAATCATTGGCGGGGGGCCGGCCGGAGTTTCCGGTGGGGTTTATGCCGCCAGAAAACAATTAAAAACCCTACTCATTGCCTACGAATTCGGCGGGCAATCTTTTGTTTCGCCTAAAATAGAAAACTGGATAGGCACGCCGGCCATCAGCGGGCAGGAATTAGCTGACAATTTAAAAAAACACGTTGAAGCTTACAAAGGAGAATTTTTGGAAATAAAAGAAGGCGAAAAAGTTATGGCTGTGGAAAAATCCGAAAACGGTTTTAAGGTTAAAACTGAATCTAGAGTGGAATACGAAACTAAAACGATATTATTGACCGCGGGCAGTGTTCGACGCAAGCTGGAAGTTCCGGGCGCGGATAAATTCGAAAATAAGGGCATCACTTACTGCGCTTCGTGCGATGGGCCGATGTTCGCCGGACAAGATGTGGCAGTCGTCGGTGGCGGCAACGCCGCCTTTGAGACAGCCGCTCAACTTCTTTCTTACTGCAAATCAGTTACGCTTTTGAATCGATCTGACCGTTATCGGGCCGATGAATTGACGGTGAAAAAAGTTTTAGCCAATCCGAAAATGCGCGGACTACTGAACGCCGAGCTTCAAGAAATTAAAGGTGACAAATTCGTGAGCGGACTCACTTATCGAGACAAAGTTTCCGGAAAAATAGAAGAAATAAAAGTTATCGGCGTTTTTTCCGAGATCGGGCAAATCTCAAATACGAGTATGGTTAAGGGACTTGTGGAAATGAATGAGTATGGGCAAATAAAAGTTAATCCGCGCACGCAAGCAACTTCCGTGCCGGGCGTTTGGGCGGCCGGCGATTGCACCGACGGGCTGTATCATCAAAACAACATCTCCGCTGGCGATGCCGTCAAAGCGCTGGAAGATTTGTATTTATGGCTACACGCGAAGTAGAATTTAAATTTGATTGATAATGGAGAGAAAAAATTCTTTGTCTTTGGGGTGGGTTAACATTTGCGCCACTTGATCTTTTGGCACCCAGCGCGCTTCGGGATTTTCCGGATCAAGCGGATGCAAGTTTTTATCAATACTGGACGTTTTAAATAAAAACATATGTATGGTTTTGATTTTTGTTTTATCTTCAGTGGACGGATCCAATCCGATTTTGAATCTAGAATAATGCCCTAGTTCGCGGATAAAATTCAATTCCCCTAAACCAGTTTCCTCTTTTATTTCACGCATTGCCGTCTCAAGAAGATTCTCACCAAGATCCACATGGCCTTTAGGTAAAGACCAAGAGATGCCCTGTTGATTAGTAATTAAAATCTCTCCTCTGCCATTTACAACCACCCCACCGGCACTCTGGTGAACCCGCTGGTTGCTTTTCAGAATTTTTTCGGTCAACTTGAGTTGTTCGGGCGTATTAACGCCGATAGCTTCTTTGGGATCAATAAAAATTGAAGATATTTTTCCACCGCCGGTTTTAGCTAAACCTATAAGGTCCGTCAGGTAATATTCTTTTTGATTGTTATTATTGCCGATTTTTTCTAAATTTTCCCAAAGCCAGTCGGCCTTAAAACAAAAATAAGCCGGATTAACTTCGTCAATTTTCTTTTCTTCATCTGTGGCATCTTTCATCTCCACGCTTCGCTCAATTTCACCGCGCCGATTGCGGACTATGTGCCCAAAGTTGAAAAAAACATCTTTCCAATCTTCAAAATCAGGAATGAAGGTCGTGGCTATTGTCAGGGTTGCGCCGGTCTTAAGATGAACTTCGGTTAAATTTTTTATGGTTTTAGCTTTAAGCGCCGGCTGATCGCCGTAGAGCACTAAAATATTTTCCGCCCGTCCCGCCAAGGCGGGACGGGCACAGGCCACGGCGTGGCCTGTGCCTAACTGTTCATTTTGAAAAATAAAATTGTAATCATTTCCTAATTCGGCTTTTACCAATTCGGCTTTTTGGCCAACTATAATTGTCGGCCGCAGACATACGCCCGCATCCGCCACCGCGCTCGTAACATAACGTATAAGCGGTTTATCATATAAAGATAAAAGCACTTTCGGCAAATCCGAATTCATACGTTTGCCGTGCCCCGCCGCTAGGATTAAAACGTGGATTTTTTCCATTGATAGATTTTTATATGATTAAGGATTTACAATATTGCCCGGTTTCCCATTTTCAAAAAAATCAATAATATTTTGGGCGGCTATTTCGGCCATTTGATTGCGAGCTTCGCCTTCAGCCGAAGCAATATGGGGCGTGAGAACCACGTTGTCCATTTTTTTAAGACCGGGAGTAACTTTGGGTTCAAATTCAAAAACATCAAGAGCCGCCCCGCGAATAATTTTTTTTCTTAAAGCTTTTTCCAGAGCTTTTTCGTCAACAACCGGACCGCGGGAAGTGTTGACTAAGAAACTTGTCGGCTTCATCAGAAGAAGGCGTTTTTCGTTTATCAGATGCCGCGTTGAATCAAGAAGCGGAACATGTAAGCTGACAACATCGGCCTTTTGTAATAATTCCTCAATTGAATTGTAATACGCGACACCGCATTCTTTTTCTATTCGTTCGTTTCTGATTACATCGTAATAAATAACCTTGAGACCCAGTCCGCTTGCAAGACGCGCGACTCGCTCGCCAATACGGCCGGCGCCGATAAGGCCCAAAGTTTTGCCGGCAAGATTTATGCCCATAAAATTCATCGGCAACCATTTTTTGTATTTTCCCCGGCGAACAAATTTATCGGCTTCAACTATTCTGGTGGCAAGCGCAAACATAAGAGCAATGACGTGTTCAGCGACGGCTTCGGTAGCTAAAGGCGCGGGCGCGTTTGTAACAGTAATACCGCGCTTTTTGGCTTCAATGATATCAATGTTGTCATAACCGGCGGCGCAATTCGCGTAAATTTTTACCGAGGGAGCCACGTTAAAAATCGCTGAATCAACGCGATCGGTGAGCAGTACCAAGACCGCGTCGTAAGTTTTTTTCTTTAAGGATTTAATAATTTGTTTTTGCGAGAGAACGGAATCTTTCAGATTAACGTCAACCTCATATCCCCTTTCCTTAAGCATTCGGATTCCGATATCGGGAATTTTTCTTGTTATAAAAACGGCTTTAGCCATAAATATATTTTAGCAATTAGCGGGCGCGAGGTCAAAAAGCAAATACCTAGAGCTTTTTGACGGCCGGAGTCCGCCTTGGGCGGACGAAGCGGAGTCGCACATAATTTTCTGCTGAAAATTATGTGCGACCAAAACAAAAAAGGTGACTGACCCCATTTTAAGACTTGCAATACCATGACCTAATGCCAACATCATTGCTTCATCACATATTTCTGGTCTACCAGAAAACGAAAGTATTAAATCAATATCGGGGGCTAAATC
>MFVN01000036.1:483-7703 GCA_001786095.1 Candidatus Nomurabacteria bacterium RIFCSPLOWO2_02_FULL_42_17 | reverse complement strand
TCTTTTTCATAATGAAATTAACAGTCTTAAAAGGAATAGCTAATGATTTGATTAGTCACTTAGATAATCAAATTTGGTTTGGCTATTTTAAGGATTTATCTTTTCCGGTAGATGTTAATGTTCTTAAAGAGCAAGATGGTTTAAGTAAAACGTGTGTTTCTTTTTTTAAGGAAAGATTACCTTCTTCCTTTGATTTTAAAAGAATTAAGAAAATTAATCTTAAAGTAGGTAAATCAAAGACTTTTCTTAAAATAGCGGTTTATGTAACTATTGATGAAAAAGAATTCGTTGCTAAAGGCGGATCAATAATGAACAGCTAATTTTGCCAAGTTTTAATTGAGCATAATCCTTGTTATACGAGGGTGAGGAGGGAAGCGACGAAAGCGCAGCGTCCCCTTGAGTAAATTTTGGCACACGTTACTTTTGACATACATAAAAAACTGGTGGATGTGTTCTGACATCTGTTTTAGAAATTTGCAGGTGACCGTTAGTTTCAAGAATTTTTAATTCTGTTTTGTTAATCTCACGCTCAACTTCTCGTATTGAGGGGATGTGGATATATTGTTGTGTTTTGTAAGTTCTTTGTTTGTCACTTGTTTCTCTATCAAAAAATCTATCGCCAAAATCTTGTTCCTGAATATTAAATCCCATGGGTTTCAAAATGTAAAATCTTATCCATTGCTTAATCCAAAAAAAAGAAAATTGCTTATTAAAAACTCTTGGGTGAGCTGTAAAGATGAAAATTCCGTCTTTTTTCAAAATTCTATGCACTTCTTTGAGTGCTTTTAATCTGTTTTCACTTCCGGGAATTTGCGTCCAACCCTGATTTGAAAAAAGAGCATAATCAAAGGAATTTTCATCAAACTTAATATCAGTAGCATCGCCCACACGATAATCAATTTTTAAATTCAAATTTTTGGCAATTTTCTTTGCGCTTTCAATCATCGCGGGTACAAAGTCTATACCAATTATTTTGAAACCCATTTTGAAAATAGGAATTGTAGTTCTTCCTGTTCCACAACCAATATCTAAGATTTTGGCGTTTTTGTTTGTGAAATATTTTTTGATAAAGTGACTTTCTGAAATCCACAGCCCATCTTTCGCTTTTTGAGTATAGAGAAGTTGAGCGTTTTCACCTGCAAATTCTTCAAGCACTAGTTTTTTTAGATCAGTTTTCATAATAATTTAATGAGAATTAAAACATTTATTAAGTTTTCTACTGTGAGTGTGCCAAAATTTATTTCGTATAACTGTACATATGCGATAATCCATACTAATTTAATTCATTAAACCCTATAAGCATGTTTTATACTTTCTCATAACTTAATTTTTTGTAACTACTTATTTAGAGTTTTTTTTAAGAACTGAAAGATTTCTGAAAAATTATCGTAAATATTTATTAATTTTATAATAAAATATGTGTTTATGGATATAATTTATACAATGCAGAGAGAAATGCTTAGAAGAGGATATAGCCCAAAAACAATCTCAACTTACGTGCAGTGCATAAGAAACTTTATGAAATTCTGCAAGAAAGATATGAAAGTAATTACTAAAGCAGACATTAAGAGGTATCTAGATAAATATATTGACAAGCAATGTGCTGGCAATACTATAAATGTCAACTTAAATGCTTTAAAATTTTTAATGGAAGAAATACTTGGAAAAAGAGTCATGCTTAAAATAAAATATTCAAAAGTACCTAAGACAGCACCAATTTTCCTTACAAAAGATGAGATAAAAAAATTATTTGATGTCGTAGAAAATGAAAAACATCTTTTGATTCTAGAAATTTTATATTCTGCAGGCCTGAGGGTTAGTGAAGTTATTAATCTTAGAAGATGTGATTTTGAATTTGGGAGAGGAATTGGCTGGGTAAGAAAAGGCAAAGGTATGAAAGACAGGCCATTCATAATCGCGAAATTACTTGAGCCTAAACTAAATAAATATATTGAAAATAATTGCAATTCTTTTGATTCTTATTTATTTACTGGATACAATGGAAGGAGATTGCATGTAAGAAGCATACAAGAAATAGTAAAAAGAGCAGCTAAGAAAGCAGGAATTGAGAAAAATATTCATCCGCACTCATTAAGACATAGTTATGCAACTCATTTAATAGAAAATGGTTATGACATAAATACTATTCAACCTTTATTAGGCCACAATAGTGCAGAAACTACAATGAGATATGTGCACATGGCAAACCCAAAAATGATTAAAGTAGTTAGTCCTTATGATAATTTGTAGTTATAATGAATAAAAAAGTTTATCTTACGCCAGATTTTAAATAGAATTTAATATTTTTTAAACCCAAACATTTTTATATAAAACCCAAACCTAAAAACATAATGAAAAGATCTTCAAGACGTTGGAAGAAGAAAAGGCAGATGCGTTGGAAGTGGCAGCGTAAGAGAATGAGAAAAGAAAAGCGTAGAAGAAAGGCTAATAGATAAGTTCATTAATTTTTTCTTAAGATACTAATTGCATGTTTGACAAGCCAAGATTGAATAAATATTTGGAAGAAAGAGTCGGGAAAACAAACTATGCATGGCTCAAGATTGTTTCTTCCAGTTTGCCAGTTGTGTCCTATAATTTGGTTTTAGTTTTTAAAAGAAGAATGATTGAAAGGCCATTTCTTGGCTTAGTAAGAGATTACTTTGGTAGTCTTAATTATAGAGAAGCAGAGCAGTTTGGAACGTTTGGAATATTTTTTGAAAGAACAAATATAGAATTTACTGGCAGGGTTTTTGTTGAAATAAAAAATGAAGAAAATATTTTTTCTCTTACTGCTTTGTATAATCGTATTTATTCTTAATTTTAGCCAAAATAGCAATAAGCTTAAATATTAATTCAGATTCCTTTTGTCCACGCTAATTTATGAAGGAAAGTTTTATGCTTTCTGGATGTACTTGTGTATACTTAAACATTTGATTTAAGTATGAGAGAGCAAAACCAATAGAAATGTAGTGATCTCTATATGGTCTATGTGACAATAAATCCCATTGATCCTGTGGGAGGTTGCTGCTATTGGGATCCGACTAAGCCATGCAAGTCATAGGGGTAGCAATACCACTGGCATAAGGCTCAGTAACACGTCGATAATCTGCCCTTAGGTCTAGGAAAACCTTGAGAAATTGAGGCTAAACCTGGATAGAAGATTGATACTGGAATGTTCTTTCTTCGAAAGGCAACGTCTAAGGATGAGTCGGCGGCTGATTAGGTTGTTGGTGAGGTAATGGCTCACCAAGCCTAGGATCAGTAGGGGGGATGAGAGTCCTAGCCCCGAGAAGGGCACTGAGATACTGGCCCTAGCCCTAAGGGGTGCAGCAGGCGCGAAAACTTTACAATGCACGAAAGTGTGATAAGGGGATCCCAAGTGCTTTGTCTTCGGATAAAGCTTTTGTCAAGTCTAAATAGCTTGGCGAATAAGTGGTGGGTAAGACGGGTGCCAGCCGCCGCGGTAACACCCGCGCCACAAGTGGCAATCACTTTTATTGGGTCTAAAGCGTCCGTAGCCGGTTTGACAAGTCTCTTGTGAAATTGTTGGGCTTAACCTAACAACGTGCAAGGGAAACTGTCTCACTTGAGACTGGGAGGAGGTAGAGGTATTCTGAGGGTAGCGGTAAAATGTTATAATCCTCGGAGGACCACCAGTGGCGGAGGCGTCTACCTAGAACAGGTCTGACGGTGAGGGACGAAGGCCAGGGGAGCAAAACGGATTAGATACCCGAGTAGTCCTGGCAGTAAACGCTGTGAGCTATGTGTTGCATAATCTTAGTGATTGTGCAGTGCCTAAGCGAAGGTGTTAAGCTCACCACCTGGGAATTACAGTCGCAAGACCGAAACTTAAAGGAATTGGCGGGGGCTCACTACAAGGGGTGAAGAGTGCGGTTCAATTGGATTCCACGCCGGAAATCTCACCAGGGGCGACGGCATGATGAAGGTCAGATTTAAGGTTTTACCTGAAGCGCCGAGAGGTGGTGCATGGCCGACGCCAGCTCGTGCCGTGAAATATTCCGTTGAATTATTCCAATGAACTGTTCAACATTATTCGGTAAAGGTGTCACGTTAAGTCGTGCAACGAGCAAGACCCATATCCGCTTTTACCAGCAGGTACTACGGTATGTCTGGGTACAATGCGGAGACTGCCTTCGTAAGGAGGAGGAAGGCGTGGGCAACGTTAGGTCCGTATGCCCCGAATCTCCTGGGCTACACGCGCTCTGCAATGGTGGAGACAATAGGATGCAACTCCGAAAGGAGAAGCAAACCCTCTAAACTCCATCTTAGTCTGGATTGAGGGTTGTAATTCACCCTCATGAAACCGGAATCCCTAGTAATCGGACTTCATTACGGTCCGGTGAATAACGTCCCTGAGCCTTGCACACACTGCCCGTCAAACCAACCGAGCATGGCTTAGATGAGATATAGCTTTTTGGTTATATCAAATCTGAGTTAAGTAAGGTGGGTTAAGTCGTCACAAGGTATCCGTAGGGGAACCTGCGGATGGATCACCTCCTTTTATTTTTAAAAACTACATTCTATTGGTGCTCATAGTCATTTAACACTTTTTAATAGAAAGTGTTTTTCAAATATGGAGCTCAACAATGCTTCAGTAATAATGGGCTCGTAGCTCAGCCCGGTAGAGCATCTCCCTTGCATAAAATTTTTTAAATTTAAAAAGTTGTCAAGGTAGGAGGGGGCCGTGGGTTCGAAAATAACAATTGGTTTACAAAATATTACCATTGTATCGAAGAGTCCCACCGAGTCCATTAATTTATTTTCAAAAAATCATAAATCATGTTAACCATTTTATTGGTTAAGACAACTAAATTTGTCGAAATTAAAAATGAGGCTCGCTAACGAAAGTTGCGGGTTGATCGGATTAAACATCATGTTTAACCGGTGCATAGGTTCTAGTGTATTCGGTCCTACTAAGCCATTAGGTGGATGACTAGGTTCAGATATCGAAAAAGAGCGTGGCAAGCAGCGATATGCTCTGGGTAGGCGCATGCAGCCATTGAACCAGAGATTCTTGAATGAGACTTCTTATCCTTCGGGATGATCAGTAATGATAGTCTACGCAGGGAATTGAAGCGTCTTAGTACCTGCAGGAAAAGAAATCAATTGAGATGCCGCAAATTATCAGCGAGAGAAAACGGCAAAGGGCAAACTGAATCCTACACAGAAATGTGCAAGGAGATGTGGAGTTATAGGACCTGCATTTAGTCCTCGCATTTTATGCTAAAGCTTCTGGAAAGAAGTGCCGTAGAGGGTGATAGCCCCGTAGGTGTAATGTGCAAGATGAGCAGGCATCCTGAGTAAGGTTTGTTGGAAATCAAGCCTGAAGTTAGGAGGCACTAACTTCTAACCCTAAATATAAATCTGAATCCGATAGAGAACAAGTACCGTGAGGGAAAGTTGAAAAGAACTCGCGAAAGAGAGTTAAAAGCTCCTGAAACCTAATGGTCACAGTATGTTACTGCTTTACGGAGTTGTAACGTACGTTTCGAATAACGGGCCGGGGAGTGCATCATAGTGGCGAGGATAAAACTGTTAAGGTTGCATCCGAAGGGAAACCAATAGTTCGCAGTTTACGAGGAGCAATGTATGAAAATGCGTTAAGTCACTATGGTGTGACCCGAAACCGGGTGATCTAACCTTGGGCAAGGTGAAGCAGGGGTAAAACCTTGTGGAGGCCTGAAGAGGTTCTGTGTGCAAGCGTTCTTCTGACTTGAGGTTAGGGGTGAAAGGCCAATCGAACCCGGTGATAGCTGGTTCCTACCGAAATGGGCCGCAGTCCAGTCCCTGGGGAGATAACTGATGAGGTAGAGGTACGGATTAGGGGTTTAGGTTTCGAAAGGAGTCGATCTCTTGTCCAACTCAAAATGCTTCAGCATCGTAGAACTAGGGAAACGGCGTTACGGGGTAAGCTTGTAATGCTAAAGAGGAACAACTCAAGACTGCAGTTAAGGTCCCTAAATATTGGTTAAGTGTTAACGGGTGAAGGATGTTTATTGCCTAAGACAGTGGGGAGGTAGGCTTAGAAGCAGCCACCCTTTAAAGAAAGCGTAACAGCTCACCTATCAAGGCAGTATGCTCCTAAAATGGACGGGGCTAAACCAATTACCGATACTGCAGATCACCTCGTAGAGGTGTATGGTAGGTAGGTATTCTATATAGGCAGAAGCTTCTACGTAAGTAGGAGTGGACTGTGTAGAAATAAAAATCCCGGCAGTAGTAGGATCGATACAGAGTGAGACTCTCTGATACCGAAAGGGCAAGGGTTTCTTGGCCATGTAAGTCAGCCAAGAGTTAGTTGATCCTAACTTTAGAATCTTAACTGATTCAAGGGAAAGGGAAAAAGGTTAATATTCCTTTACCATTTAGATACGTGCGGCAACGCAAGCTGTAGTGCAGACGCTTTGGGCTAGACTAGCACTTACTGTCGTGAGTGTTAATTAGAATAAATCTTGGGAGTAATGTAATGTTGAGAACAAGATTAAGCTAAGAATAGCAGGCTTATGTTTGTCTAGTTGATGCCTAGAGTCAATGAAAATGTGCTATGGAAGGATTCTGAATGATCATACCAAGAACCAACACTGGTGCCCCTAGGTGAGAAGCCTAAGGTAGGAGGGAGTAATCTAGCTAAGGGAACTCGGCAAATTAGCCCCGTGCCTTTGGCGTAAGGGGTCCCTGCGATTGTGTGCTTTTGTATGCAATTACAGGGTGCAATTACAAGGGCGGTCCGACTGTTTAACAAAAACACAACCTCTCGCAAGTCCGTAAGGATGTGTACGCGAGGTGACGTCTGCCCAGTGCCAGTAATTCAAACCTCTTTTCAAGGAGGCTAAGATCTGGTAAACGGCGGGAATAACTATGATTCTCTTAAGGTAGCGAAAAGACAGTTAGTTCGTGCAATTAAATCTGCAACAAACTTTGAAAAGTTTGAACAAAATAAACTGTATTTCATGCGTGCAAGAGTTGAGTTATTTCTAAAGTTGGGTTAAAAAGTATTTGTTTGCAAAAAAATTAGTTCATAATCAAAGAACTAACTGTTGCGCAGTACCTTGTCGTTTTAATGACGACGCGCATGAATGACGTAACGAGACCGCTACTGTCCCTAGCTAGAATCCCCCGAATACACTCTTCCGGTGCAAAGGCCGGAGTCCTCTAGTGGGAAGTAAAGACCCCGTGAAGCTTTACTGCAGCTTATTGTT
>MFVN01000036.1:0-422 GCA_001786095.1 Candidatus Nomurabacteria bacterium RIFCSPLOWO2_02_FULL_42_17 | reverse complement strand
GTAGGTAGTAGTCGTTTGATGGTTCAGATGCAAGTTTGAACCTAGACAAAGTTGAGACACTACCCTTTCAATTCTACGTCACTAACTTTCGAAAGAAAGAACAGCGGTATGTGGACAGTTTGGCTGGGGCGGCACCCTGCTGAAAATGTATCAGTAGGGCCCAAAGGTCAGCTCAGGAGGTTTAGAAATCCTCTGTGGAGCGCAAGAGCAAAAGCTGGCTTGACTGTGTTCTGAAAAGTAAAGAACGCAGGATGGAAACATGGGTCTAGCGAACCCTTATGCCCCTCTTGGTGGGGGCTAAGGATGACAGAAAAGCTACTCCGGGGATAACAGAGTTGTCGCGCCTAAGAGCTCAAATCGACGGCGCGGTTTGCTACATCGACGTCGGCTCTTCCTAACCTGGCCGTGCAGAAGCGGCCAAG
>MFVN01000035.1:2222-6418 GCA_001786095.1 Candidatus Nomurabacteria bacterium RIFCSPLOWO2_02_FULL_42_17 | reverse complement strand
ATTAATAAAATGTACACCTCCTGTATGTGCACTACGGCGGAATTAAATATAGATGGGCGCAGTTTTGGTCCCTATGGCATGCCCGGACACATGCCCGTGCCCATGATTAAAGAAACAATAGAAGCCGGCGCGCGAGCCCAAGTTGAAGTGATATTTGATCCGAACGCGCATGGTCCGGCGGGTGTCGGGTTGATTGATCGCGAAATTATTATTGAGAATTCATCAGAAATTCCGTTTAGGCTTAAAATCAAAGGGATTGTAACTCCATAATTATGACTAGAAAAAAATTAATTATTTTTTTAACAGCCGCGATCTTTCTCTTTGGAGTATTTGCTTTCTTTAAGTGGAGTAGCGCGGGCACCGATTTTCTTTGGAAAATTTCCAACGGCGGTACCCAACTTTTACCACTGGTCGCGGTCGCTTCGCTTCTGGACAGCATCAATCCCTGCGCTTTCTCAATTCTTATCTTAACCATCGCTTTCCTCTTAAGTATTGGTAAGGCGCGCGGAAGCATACTTAAACTGGGCAGCGCTTATGTTTTTGGAATTTTTCTGGTTTATATGTTGATTGGTTTGGGAATTCTACAAACTCTGCACATCTTCAACACGCCACATTTTATGGCTAAAGTTGGCGCGATTCTTCTGATTTTTCTGGGTGGTATTAATCTTGTCAATGAATTTTTTCCGAACTTTCCGATTAAACTGCGCATTTCACCGGTTGCTCATAATAAAATGGCTGAATTTATGGAAAAGGGTTCCCTGCCGGCGGTTTTCTTGTTAGGTATCTTGGTCGGTTTATGCGAATTTCCTTGCACCGGCGGGCCGTATCTTATGGTTTTGGGATTACTGCACGATTCCACGACTTATCTTCCCGGACTTGGATATTTGCTTCTATATAATCTTATTTTTATTTTACCGCTTGTTATAATTTTACTTATAGCGAGCAATCAGATGCTTTTAGGAAAAGTTCAAGCTTGGCAGACGAAAGAGAGGGGGTGGATGCGTTTAGGCGGAGGAGTAGCCATGGTCGGTTTAGGAATGTTAATATTATTCTTGTAATATGAAGAAAAAAATTTGTGCCGTATGCCTTTTGGTCAGCTGTATGTGGCTGATATTGCTCGCTTTGTATTGGCTGGGTCTGAAAATTGATCTGAAAATTCCGGCTGTGCTTATGGGCGGAACGGTTGTGGGTATTATGTACACCGTCGGTTCTGATTGGCTGTTGCGCGCGCGATTAATTTATCTTGTTTTTGGTTTTGGCGCGGCTTATGCCTTGCTTAATTCTTATTGGTTGATAGCGGGATTGGCGGTAGTTGGGGCGCTAGGGGTGGCTTTAGGCGCGCGCCGGGGGCGCGCGCCGGCGGAAAAAAATCCGCAAGTTGTCGAATTAGAAAAAAAAATGAAAAATTGTTGTTAATATGAAAACTAAATTAAAAACTTTGGGGATTTTATTGATTATTATTTTTATTTTTATGAATGTTTTGCCTTCTCAATCAGTGAAGCCGGGCGGGGAAGCGGAACTCGGACCTGAAATTATCGCCAAACTTGTTTCTTTAGGCGTGATAGATTCTGAAAAAGCCGATCCGGCTGAACTTTCCGAACTTAATTTACTCTGGGCTTTCGGGCTGGCAAATAAAAATCCAGTTTTAGAAGAAGGCCCGATGATGGATGTGTCGCACGACGGTCCGGAACATATGGCCTCGGTGGGTGGTTGGACGCTGGCCCGCGGTTCGGCTATGGATCATTATTCGCAATACGAACTGGTTACATTAACGCTGGCCGAACAAGTTTTATTGGAAAAAGTGGCGAAAAAAGTTTATCGCCCGTGCTGTTCCAATTCAACTTATTTTCCCGATTGCAATCATGGTATGGCTATGCTGGGAATGCTTGAACTTATGGCTTCGCGCGGAGCTTCCGAGAAAATGATGCTTCAAGAAGCCGATAAAAAAAATGCCGAGTGGTTTCCGGGTTGGGGCGGCAGTTCCTGCGCGATATAATTAATTATAAAATTAACGTATAATATAAATATGAATAAACACAATTTGTTTTTATGGGGCGGGTTCGCGGGCGTGGTGGTATTAGTGGTGGCGGGCTTGCTCTTTATTCCAGCTGGCAAGGAAGGTTCAACCCAACAAACCGGTGAACCGCGAGTCGTGGATGTCAGTGATCAGACAAAGGGTGTTCCGACAGCTCCGCTTACGCTCGTTGAGTACAGTGATTTTCAATGTCCCGCTTGTCGCGCTTATTCTTCGCTTCTTAAACAAGTTAAAGAAGAATTTGATGATAAATTACTTTTTGTTTATCGCCACTTCCCGCTTCCAAATCATTTGAACTCCGTGGCCGCCGCGGGGGCGGCCGAGGCGGTCGGTTTGCAAGGTAAATTTTGGGAGATGCACGATGTAATTTTTGAAAACCAGAAAGAATGGTCTGAAAAACCCAAAACGCAAGCCAAAGAACTTTTTACCAGTTACGCCCGCGAGCTCGGATTGGATATGGAACGTTTTGCCGTTGATTGGGAATCTAAAGAAATTGCCGACAAAATTTCTAACGCGCAGGCCGAAGCTACGCGCTTAAAATTAAACGGTACGCCGACTTTCTTTCTGAACGGAAAATTAATTTCCAATCCGACTTCTCTGGACAAATTTCGCGAACTCTTGAACACGGCTTTAAAACCATAATATGGAGAAAAAATTAAAAGTTTTAAGTATTATTTTCCTTATGTTAGCCATAGTGGGTTTTGTCGAGTCTACGTATCTGACCGCAGAGCATTTTCGTGGCGAAATACCACCCTGTACGATAGTTACGGGTTGCGAAACGGTTTTAACCAGCAAATACAGCACCGTGGCGGGTATACCGGTCGCGCTTTTCGGGGCGCTTTATTATCTTTTTCTAGCGATATTGGCGGTACTTTTTCTGGATAAAAAGCAAACAAGTATATTGCGTTTAATAGCGCGAGTAACGCCGTTAGGGTTTTTAGCCAGCGCGTTCTTTGTTTATCTTCAGGTCTTTGTTATTAAGGAAATTTGCGTGTACTGCATGACTTCGGCGGTAATTTCGACGATGTTGTTTTTAATCGGAATTTATATTATTAAGTTGATTAAAATTAGAGTATAATGTAAATATATTTATGGATGTTATTAATGAACAGAATCTAAAAATCAACCTGCGGGGGAATGGAATGGATATTACTCCGTCTATACATAACTATATAGTAAAAAGAGTTACTAATCTTGGCAGGTTTTTATCTAAATATCCAGAAGAAGAAATATTGGTTGATTTTGAAGTAGGAAAGACGGTTGGTGATCAAAGGTCGGGAAAAATTTTTCGGGCTAGTTGTAAAATTTCTATTTCCGGGAAAGATTTTTATTCAAGTTCTGAACAAGAGGACCTGTATGTGGCCATTGATGATATTAAAGAAAAACTTTTTCAGGAAATAAGAAAATCACGAAATAAAGATAGAAATCTATGGCGGCGTGGCGCCCGCAGTGTCAAAAAAATGCTCAAAGGCCTCTCCAAACGCAATCCCTTCACTTCCAAGTATTAGTTTTTATTTCTCTTAAAAAATTCTGATAATCCATTATTTTCCGGCCCTCGGGCAGGACTTTTTTGATGAGAAAAACGCCGTCCGCGTAAGTGGCTTCTTTGATTATCACCCGCTTGTCGCCGGCGAAAAAATACAGTCCCGGCCAGCCGAAGTAAGCGCGATATTTATACCAGAGAATTTTCGCCGGCTCGTTTAAATCAACAAGACCGTCTTCTTTTTTAATTTTTTTGCAATAAATCGCGCCGGATTCGTCTTGCGGACGCGGATTGATTTTACCTCCCGTAATCCCCGGCAATATTTTCACCAAAAGCGCTGCGCCCAGCTCGGTCAGGCGTTTACCCAGTTCCGGCGCCGTTTCGTCCGGTCCAATAAGCGTTTTTTCTTCCGCCAAAATCGGCCCGCTGTCCAGCTTGAATTCCATCTGCTGTACCGAAACGCCGGTTTCCCTGTCGCCCGCCAATATGGCCGCTTCTACCGGCGCCGCGCCGCGGTATTTTGGCAAAAGAGAATAATGAATGTTTATCGTTCCGATACGCGGCAGATTTATGAGTTCTTCCGGCATAATTTTACCATAAGCCACGACGATAAAAAGATCGAAAGAATCAAGACCCCCTCCCATCCTCCCCCTTAATAAGGGGGAGGTGCCGAAGGCG
>MFVN01000035.1:0-2123 GCA_001786095.1 Candidatus Nomurabacteria bacterium RIFCSPLOWO2_02_FULL_42_17 | reverse complement strand
CCGGCAAGAATCCGGCTTTTTTCAATTCCTCTAAAATATCTACCGCAAACTCCGGTGTTCCAAAAAAGACGAATTTCATGTTCGTAAATTTTCTTCTTTTTTAAGATTGCGAGCTTTGTCAATAAAAAGAACGCCGTCCAAGTGATCAACTTCATGCTGGAAAATCTGGGCTAGTAGCCCGGAACCGCCACGCGTAAATTTTTTACCCGTTTCATCATAAGCCGTGATAGTGGTTTTTTCGGAACGCCGGACATCGCCCCACCATGGTCGCACCGACAGACAGCCCTCCGGCAACCATTTTTTTTCCTTGGAAAGTTTAGTGATTTTTGGATTTATGAGGGTGATATCCGGTGGCCAATTTTTGACTTTTTGTATTTTCTGTCCGTCCGGCAGGCGGGCGTCTCGCCGAAAGCGCGCGTCAAAAACTTTTCCGGAAATAATTACGATACGCATCGCGTTTCCGATTTGGGGCGCGGCGATAGCCACGCCATCGGCTTGCGAAGCCAATGCTTTTTTCATTTGCGCAATAATTTTTTTTATTTTGGCACTCTGAATATCTTTAATAGGCACCTCGCGGGTTATTTGGCGCAGAACTGGATTTTCTTTTTGCACAATCATTGTGAAAATTATTTCAAGTCTTTCAAATATTGCATAAGCTTTTCGTTTTTTATAGTTTCTTGCGAATGTTCTTTCATATCGCGCACAATAACCGAACTTTCTATGGCTTCTTTCTGTCCTAAAATCATTACATAGGGAATATTTAATTTTTCGGCGGCCGATAATTGTGAACCCAAACTGTCTTTTGATAAGCTGTGATGCACGGGTATCTTGGATTTACGCATTATTTCAATAACATTCAAGCTTTTCATTTTGGCTTCGGAACCCAGCTGAATAAAGAAAATTTTCGGTTTTTTCATAATACGCGGAGCAAGATTCGCGTATAACGGAGAAAGCACAATACGATCTATGCCCAAAGACACACCCACGCTTGGCACGTCGCGTTTACCGTCCAACGCCCGCGCCAAATAGTCATAACGTCCGCCCGCGGCTAACGATAATTGCTCAATACCCTCAACCGCTTCGGAAGAAAACTCAAAAACCGTGCGGGTATAATAATTAAGTCCGCGTACCAAATTTTTATTCAAGTTGTAAGGTATTCCTACTTCTTCTAAATATTCCAATACTTCTTTGAAATGATGTTTGCAGGGTTGACATAAGTGTCCAACGGGATCGGGCGCGCCTTCTTTAATCGGTAAACATTCCGGTTTTTTACAATCCAGAACTCGCAGGGGATTAATCTTTATCCGTTCACGGCAATCTTCGCAAATTTTATTTGAGTGTTTTTTATAATAATTTACCAACTCGCGCACATATGTCGGACGGCATTCTTTATCGCCAATGGAATTTATTTCCAATACAGGATTTTTTATACCGGCTTCCGAAAGTATAGTGTGAGTCATGCGGATAATCATGGCATCGGCTATGCTTTTTTCCGTGCCCAAAACTTCCAAACCGAACTGGCGCAATTCGCGCAGGCGTCCTTTTTGCGGATTGTCATGCCGAAAAAACGGTCCATAATAATAAAGCATAACCGGTTGGGGAAATGATTGCATGCCGTGTTGCAGATACGCGCGCATAACGCCAGCCGTGCCTTCCGGACGCATAGATAAACGATCTCCGCCTCTTGTGCGCAAGGTATACATTTCTTTATCCACGATATCCGTGCCTACGCCCACGCTTGAGGTAAAAACTTCTTCATGTTCTAACACCGGTATTTCTATGGGCTTAAAACCATAATAAACGGCTACTTCCTGCGCTTTTTCAAAAAGACCCTGGTATTTATAGTAATTATTTTCCAGAATATCATGCATGCCTCGAGGCGAAGTCAGCGGTCCTTTTTTTGTTTCTTTTTTTGACATCAAATTTAATTATTTAAAATTGGAAATAAAACTATTGATTACCCGGTAAGAGCCCCGCTTGGGCTATGGGCCACAGCCGTAAAAAAGCCCGTCCGATAATAAGTTTTTCAGGTAAAGCTCCCCACGCGCGCGAATCGGAGCTGTAGGCGCGATTATCGCCCATTACAAAATATTCATCTGTTCCCAAAGATATCTCTAAATCAT
>MFVN01000034.1 GCA_001786095.1 Candidatus Nomurabacteria bacterium RIFCSPLOWO2_02_FULL_42_17 | reverse complement strand
TGTCGCTTGAGCGTAGCCGGGACCATAAGGCAGAGGATTTTTATCTGCGTCTAAAATATTAATTATAATGTTGCCCTCAAAGAAATATCCACCCTGAACTGAACCAGTTACATTTCGTACACCGGAAACTTTTTCTCCGGGGACAATCGAAAATGAAACAAGATCATTTTTGTTCCCAAGAATCTCTAAATTATCTTTTTTATTCGCCGTATCCCCCGCCGGGATTTGAGAATTATCATTCGTATTTTGGGGCTTTATAAAAGCGAAGTATGCGAGAATAGCTATCGCGACCATGAGAAGCAAGATTATTATTTTATTTTTCATAAATTATTTTTTATTAAAAAATGGATGTTTTCTTAAAAAATATAATTTTTTTAAAATAACTAAATTGACTCCAGCTAGGGGCAATCCAAACATAAAAAGCATAAAAAAGTTAGCTCCCGGTAAAAAAGATTCTATGTTATAAAGACGAATAAATAAATCTACATTAAAAATCAATAAAATAATGCAAAGGAGAAAGAGAAATTTTATACCAACCTGTTTACCTTTTTTCAATTTTCTGTAAAAAAAGAAAGTTAAAAACATCAAAACTAAAAAAACAAAAGTGATAATTAAAAAACTATAGGGAATTAACAAAATAAAACGAGGTATTGCAAATAAATATGTAAATAATAAACTACCCAAAATTAATATTATCAAAAACTTTATTCTGGATTGTGGAAAAATTATTTCATTCATATTATTTTCTAAAACCTCACTTCCACCGGTTTTTGGGCGGGAGATTCGTCTGGAATGTCAAAGAATTCTTTTTTCTGGAATTTAAACATTCCGGCGATGATATTGGATGGAAATGAATCAACGCTGATGTTCAGGTCGCGGACATTGCCGTTATAGAACCGTCGCGCGGCCTGAATTTTATTTTCGGTGTCAGAAAGTTCCTGTTGAAGATGCAGGAAGTTTTGGTTTGCCTTAAGGTCCGGATATGCCTCGGAAACCGCGAAAAGCGACTTCAGGGCTCCGGTAAGCATATTTTCAGATTTTGCGTGATCGGTCATACTTTGCGCCCCCATCGCCGCGGCGCGGGCTTTGGTCACATTTTCAAACGCTGTTTTTTCATGAGTAGCGTAGCCCTTGACCGAATTGACTAGATTAGGAATCAAATCATACCGACGCTTCATCTGCACCTCAATATCCGCCCAGGCCTCTTTAGTTCTGGTAATCAATCTGATAAAACGGTTGTATCCACCAACAAACCATAGAATAATAACCGCTAATACACCCAAAACAACCCAAAAAAATGTAGACATAGTGTTTAATTTATTAATTTATAACGCCCTAATTATACCACAAACCGGCTATTTCTTCCTCCCCCGCTCGGCCCACAGGACCAAGAGCGGAGAGTATACTACTGTTAGCGTCTAAGTTTAGATTCTACTAAAGAAAGCCGTCTCTCTAGCACCCGAAATTCGTCATAATCAACTTTTTGCTTTAAAGCGCCTTTCAGGAAAGCTATATCCATTTTTATAATCTCTATATTTTCCATCAGAGAAGCGATCATTTCCGTATGAGAATCTAATTTCTTTGAGTTAGAGTCTAGTTTTATATTAACAACCTCAAAGCCATCTCTAATGGTCTTTAAGTTTTCTCTATAATACTCCTGTAAAACTCCGAGATATCTTTTTGTCCCATTGTTTTCTTTATTTTTTTTAGAATTCTTTTTAAGCATTGTTTATATTATACCACAAACTGGTTATTTCTTCCTCCCCCGCTCGGCCCACAGGACCAAGAGCGGAGAGGCCAGAAAAATTGATGAGTATGTGCCGAAGAACATGCCGGTGGTCAGGGTTAGGGCAAAATATTTCGTTGATTCGGGACCAAAGAAAACCAAAGATAATAAAACTAAAATGACAGTTACGGAAGTGTTTATGGAGCGCTGATAGGTCTGCTCCAGTGAACGCCCCACGGTTTCTTCAAAAGTCGGAAATTTCTTTTCATTTAAATTCTCGCGTATGCGATCAAAAACCACAATGGTGTCCGAAACGGACAATCCTAAAATCGTAAGCAGGGCCACGACAAAAAGTGTATCTACTTCCGCGCCATAATAATGCGCCAGCCACGCGAAGATACCCGAAGGAATGATGACATCGTGAACCAGCGCGATCACGGCAATTATTCCGTATTTCCACGAAGACACTTGTCGTGAAACTTTGCGGAAAGCATAAGCAATATAAGTGATGATTGCTAAAATGACCACAATCATAGAAACCACGGCTTTACGGCGCAGTTCTTTGCCGACTGAAGGCCCGATGGAAGTAAAACTTTTTTCTTTTAATTCAGCCGAACCATTTAAATTTAATGTTTGCAGAAAACTTTGATGCTCGGTTTCCGTAAGTTCGCGAGTTTTTAAAATGTAACCGCGCTCCCCCATCGGCTGTATGGTCGGCTCTAGGCCGGACGATTTAAGCGCTTCTTTAAGCGCGGCCGGATACGGCCGCGCGGACGTGTATTCAATTTCCAAAAGCGAACCGCCACGGAAATCCACGCCCAGCACCGGTTTAAAAACAATAATGGAAATAATCGCCACTATGACTAAAATCACCGAGATGGTAATAAATATTTTTTTGTTATTTATGATAAACATAATTATTTAAAGCCACTGCCAAAAAGCAATTGAACCGCGCGTGTGTTACGACGCACACCCAGCGCCATTAAGAACAATCGACTCACGGTCATGGATGAAAAAAGAGAAACCAATACCCCTAATCCGAAAGTTATGGCGAAACCGCGAATAAGTGAAGTTCCAAACCAGAAAAGAATGGCCGCGGTAATCAAACTGGAAAAATTTGAATCGCGTATGGAAAACCAAGCGCGACTAAAACCGGAGGATAGAGCTTCGTCCGGCGCGTGGCCAGCCGCCAGTTCTTCTTTTAGGCGCGCGAAAATAAGCACATTGGCGTCCACGGCAATGCCTAGGGAAACAATGAAGCCGGCCACGCCCGCCGCCGTCAAAACTATTGGAATCAATTTGAAAAGCATAAGTACCAGCGCCGCATACACGCACAACGCCAAAACCGCTAGAAGTCCCGGCAAGCGATACCATAGTATAAGGAAAATAGCCACCGCCGCGAAACCAAAAAGCGCGGCGCGCATGCCGTCAGCCACCGCGCGATCGCCCAAAGCCGCGCCGATGGTTTGGGTGGAAATCAATTCAATTTTTACCGGCAGGGCACCAAAATTTAAATTACGCACAAGTTCGCGCGCTTCCAGAGAATCGAAGTCGCCACTGATTTGCGCGTTACCGCCTTTTATTTCCTCCCGCACGACCGGCAAAGAAATAGGCACATTATCTAAAAATATACCTATGACTTTCCCGACATTTTCTTTGGTAATTTCGGCAAAAAGTTTCGAGCCATCATCGTTAAACTGCAAAGACACCGTCGGCTCGTTAGTGTTTTGATCAAAAACAAGCTCCGCGCGCTTAAGATATTTTCCAGACAGGCCGGTTGTTTTGTAGCGAGCGTAAAGAACATTTTGATCTATCGTTACCGTACCATCGGGACCAACTTTAGCTTCGGGCGCGGGCGCGTCCGGATCTTCTAAACGAAATTCCAGAAAAGGCGTCTGGCCGATCTTGGCTTGAGCTTCCTGCACATCCGTAACACCCGGCAAATCGACAATTAATCGTTCTTCGCCGGCGGCCCCTAAACCACCGGATTGCACTTGTACTAACGGTTCAGACACGCCCAGCGCGTTCACGCGCCGTTCAATCACATCGCGCACGGCGGACATAGAATCAGATATATCGCCGGCCGACACTTCGGAAACATCAGCACGATAAACTAAATGGGAACCGCCGGAAAGATCTAAACCTAATTTAAAAGGATGATTCTTCGTCCAGACCGATCCGGGCGCGTCGGCGCCCCACGGCTCGGAAGCAAAGATAAAATAGCCGGCCAGAACCCCTAAAATTAATATAAGAACCGTAGTTATTCTAACTTTAGTCATTGGATATAAACTAGCATTTTCAACCTAAAAAATCAAACCCTGAGACACAAGTCGGACTTGTGTCGGGATTTAGATTTGATCTTTATATCTTAACCAGCTTATTATTTCCCTATTAAAATCTTTTATTTTGTCAAAATACTTTGGAAAGTTTTTTATATCCAGAATTTTTGACTCTTTTCTATGGCCAGGATTAATATAATCGTGGTAACTACTCCATTTATAATTATTTAAAAAATCTAGCGCTTTTTTAACATTTTTAATTCCCTGTTCTTTCCATTTTGAATCAATAAGCTTAATTGGATTCAAATGAATATAAGAAAAAAGGTATTTAGCTTGATTGTCTTTTTTTATGTGCGTAGATTTGAATTTTCCTTCAAAAAGCCCGCCTGTTCTTTTATATTTAGCATTGAAATACTTAACATAAGCAGTCAAAACCTTTCTCATAAATTCAGAAATTCGGCTCTTTTTTTCTTCTTTCCACAAGTCCGACTTGTGATTAGTAGTAATATAAATATGAAAATGATTTGGCATAAGCACCCAGGCACCAATAGACACTATTATCTCGCCTCGATCAAAATCAAAAGCATTGATGCCCCACTTTACAATATCATCTCTAAATCTGAAACTTTTATATGTATTACGACAATAAAGACATTTGATAAAATAATCGTAATCTTCTTTGCTTAAAAAAATTTTCTGTTTACTATTTCCCCTGCTGTATATATGATAATATTCACCATCTATAAAGGGAATTTTTCTGTTAGACATAATGAGATTATATAAAATGTATAATTCAAACACAAGAAACACAAGTCGGACTTGTGATAATTAGGTTCTGCCTAGCTGGAATGGAAAATTCGCGACCACAGAAACGGCAGAGTCGCGCCTAAAACAAAACCGGCAATAATATCGGACGGGAAATGCACGCCCGAAGCTACGCGCGCCAAACCGATTAAAAGAGCACATATCCACAAAAACGCGCCAGCCCGGCGATGACGTAAAAAAACAGCTGTGGCTAAAGCCGCGAAAAAGGTAGCGTGGCCGGACGGAAAAGAATCAAAACCACCGTGTTGGAAAAGTAAATTGATATTTTCTAGGGCCAAAAACGGTCTAGGTTGATGAAAAATATATTGCAAAATTTTAGTTAAAACCCAAGCCGTTCCGGCCGAAGAAGAAACCAAGGCCACTTCGGAAAATCGCCGGCGAAAGATACTCCAAGCATTTATGCCCGATGCCTCCTGCCCGCGCAGGCGGGACGCAGGCAAGCGATCTTTGTGCCAAAACAAAAAAACTAAAGTGATAATTATAACTATGATGCTGAAAGTAGTAGCTAAAAAAATTATCACAGTACTCCAGGCTGGACTGTGCGCCGCCAGATTATTTAAGGCACGAAATAATGTTTCGTTTAAAATCATAAATTAGCAAAAAGATTTTGGAATAAAACGGCAACGGTCACCGGCCCCAAACCGCCCGGCACGGGTGTAAAAACTTCGGCGCGTTCGGCACAAGCCAATTCAGCATCGCCTACAACCCTGCCTAAAGATTCGCTTGTGCCAGCATCTAAAATTATAACGCCTGATTTAATCATATCCGGTTTTATCAAACCGGGCGCGCCGGCGCCGGAAATAATTATGTCAGACCTTTTAAGAAGTTCTGGTAGACCTTTATAATCTAATCCGACCGTAGTTGGCTCCACTCCCCGCCGACGCAACCACGCCAAAACCGGTATACCTACTAAACGCCCTTGACCTATGACTGTTATTTTCTTTCCCATAAGTTCCACGCCTGCCCGCGCAAGAATTTCTTCGCATGCGCCCGCCACTGGCGGGCGCATTTTTGAATCGCCTTGTATAAATTTTTCCAAAGATTTTGCGGAAAGCACATCAATATCTTTCTCTGGTGGAATGACAGAAAGAGATTGAGTTTGATTAAGATGTTCAGGAAGAGGTAATTGTATAACGACACCATCATGATAACCGACTATATTTTTAATTTCTTTATAAAATTCCTCTTGGGAAATAGATTCGTCAAAACGATAAACTTCAACTCGCACCCCTATTTTTTCTCCAAATTTTTTCTTCACGGCAATAAAGCGATCAATGATCGGATTCACACCGGCATAAATAAGTCCAATGGAAAGCGGACGCGCTAAATTAACAGTTTTCTTCCGTAAAATTTCATTGATTTCACTCGCGATTTTTTGACCATCAATAATCATGTGTTTTTTTCCAATCCAATAAATTCTTTCTGTGTGTCATCAGAATGCGTTGCCCGACTATAATTACGCATACTAGCAAGTATTCCCAGAGCCGCAAACTCTATAACTAAATGCGATCCACCGTAACTTATAAACGGCAAAGGAATACCAGTAATGGGCAAAAGTCCCATATTCATACCGATATTGATTATTATATGCGACATTAAAAATATAGATAGGCCGACCCCGAAAAAAATTTCAAAATTACCGGAACCAACTAAGGTTGAAGCAAGAATTCTCCAAATTACGACTCCATATAAAATCAAAAGTAAAACTACGCCCCCGAAACCCCATTCTTCGGCAAAGGCCGCGAAGATGAAATCTGTTTGGTATTCGGGTAAAAATTTTAAACGCGACTGCGTGCCAAAACCGACGCCCTTGCCTAAAATCTGCCCGGAACCGACCGCAATCATTGATTGATACGCGTTCCAGCCGGAATTATGAACATCAGTCAGAGGATTTAAAAAGGTTCGAATGCGATCTTTTTGAGAATCTTTGAAAACAAATGACCACAAACCGCCGAATAAAAGCGCGCCGATTAAAAACATCACTAAAAGATGTTTTTTGGAAATACCCGCGACTATGGCTACGCCAAGCCAGATTAAAAAAATTATCGCCGCGCTTCCAAAATCCGGCTGAAAAAATATTAATACGAGAGGCAAGAAAGCGTATAAACCGGAAATTAAAATATGTTTGGCCGCTCGGATTTCCACGTGCCGGCGGGAAAAATATTTGGCTAAAATCAAAATTAGAACCAGTTTGGCCGCATCGGCCGGCTGAAAAGAAAAACTTCCAAAACTGAACCAACTGGCCGAACCGCGTACCGTATGACCAGACACAAGTAATATCAAAAGCATGGCGCAAGAAATAAAAAAAAGGGCTACCAGTAGATCAGTGCGCTTTAAGAAACGAAAATCCAGATGGGCAAGGGAAAAAAACAATACAAAAGATATCAGAACCCATATAATTTGCTTATTAAAAAAAAGTTCGGCAGAAGACGGATCGGGACTGAAAGATTTCATGGTAATCAACCCCGCGCCTAGAATAGGCAGTAATGCCGCGAAAAGTAACCAATCAATAGTCTTGCCGAAAGAACGCGTCATTATAGGTTTAAACTGAGGGCGTCTATTTTTGTCAGAATTTCAATCTGAACAGATTGTTGAGATAACGGTTGGGGCCAGCTGAAAAAAACCGGTTCGGATCCATTGGCCGGCAAACTATCAAGGATAGTGCGGCTAGCGGCTAAAACAATGTTTTCTGAACCATAAATTAACGCCGCAACTTCAACATTTTGTATATCATAAACAGAAGAATTATTTATACGGGCAGAAAGCTGAGGCAGACCCGAAGAATCATCTAAAACTTTGTCTGAAGCGGTTATTTGATTAATCACGTCTTGACGTTTTGAATCGAGTCTTAACCACTCAAGCGAGGGAGAGGAAATTTCTAAAACTGTGCGATAAGGAAACCGCAGTCCCATATCCATACTTGATTCAAAAATAAACGAACGACTGTTGGGCGGTAAAAAAGTTTGCCCTGTTCTCTCACTAATAAAAACATTATCTTTGTCATAAAAACGGAATCGGTAACGCATGGATTTTACGGTTAATCCGACATTTCGGTTTTCTAAATAAGCCATCGCGTTCCAAACGCCCTGTGTAACCGGAAAAGCGCGCGACCACAGCACGGCAATTTCCCTAACTTCGGTCGGACAGGCACGTACGCATTCACCGCCACAATCAACGCCTGTTTCCAAACCATTTTGTTTGCCGTCAAAACAGGTTGGCGTACGCGTAATACGCGGTAAAATTAAAATAAGCAATATCAGGATAATAATTCCCAGCAAGATACTCAAATAAGCCATTTGCCGACGCGCGCGCCAATTCATAGCTTAAATATAACAAAAAATAAGGTTTTTGGACATACAATACACCCTATACAAAAAATTCATTACTTAGTGCTGGCGATTACCTACTCTCGCCCTTACGGACTACCATCGGTACTACAGTGCTTAACTTCTCTGTTCGGAATGGGAAGAGGTGTGACCACTGCGTTAAATCACCAACACAAAATAATGAATTTTATCTATATCCAAAATTTAACATGATGTAAAAGAAAGGGTAATGTGGATTAATTAATAATAATTGAATGTGTTTTGCGGATTTCCTAACAGGAATCGGGATATTAGTACGCCTCGGCTCAATCCTTCACAGGACTTACACCTAGCGCCTATCAACCTGGTCATCTCCCAGGTCCCTCAAACGATTCCTAATCTTAGGGCTGGCTTCCCTCTTAGATGCTTTCAGAGGTTATCCATTCCCGACATAGCTACTCTGCAATGCCCCGGGCGGGACAACAGATACACCAGAGGTCAGTTCGCTTCGGTCCTCTCGTACTAGAAGCAACTCCCCTCAAGAATCAACGCCCACAGTAGATAGGAGACTAACCTGTCTCACGCATTTGGTTTTACTTCCGCGTTCTACAAACGCTGAACCTTCATTACTGAAGGGATCGGACTATAACACATTCTTTTTCAAGAATATCGACGTTTAGTCTCTACGGGCAGTTATTTTATGAATTTCATAGAAGAGGGGAAAAATTAATTTCCCCAAAAAAATTTAATAAATTACTAAAAAGTAATTTCGTCATCCCTACTGGAATCGAACCAGTGTTTCATCTAGCTTTATTCAAGCATAGACACGTCCTAACCACTAGACGAAAGGACGAAGTAAAGAACAATTTTTCCTCTATGAAACTCACAAAACATTTTTCCCTCGGAATTGTCCACTTGGGATTTTTCCGATATAAGTCGATTTGTCTATATACATTTCTGCATATAGCCGCCGTGTGTGTAATTTAATACACTTGGTTAATTTCAGTTTTATAACAGTTCTTTGCCTCTTAGGTTCAAACTGTTCAAAAGACAATTTTTTGCCTCCTGAACGGTTTGAACCCAGCTCGCGTAACATTTTAATTGGCGAACAGCCAAACCCTTGGCAGCTTCTCCACCGCCAGGATATGTTGAGCCGACATCGAGGTGCCGAACTCCGCCGTCGATTTGAACTCTTGGGCGGAACTAGCCTGTTATCCCCGGAGTAGCTTTTGTCCGATAATCTTCCACCGCGTCTAATGCGAGTGGTCGGTTCACTATGCTCTGCTTTCGCATCTGCTCGGCATGTACGCCTCGCAGTTAAGCTCCCTTATGCCATTACGCTATCGGCACGGTTTCCATTCGCGCCTAGGGAACCTTGGTAGACCCCTCCGTTACTTTTTAGGAGGGATTCGCCCCAAACAAACTACCCACCAGATACTGTTCCAGTCCGTTTTTGCCGTACTGGTTAGAACGTGCCTCTCTAAAGGATGGTATTGCACTGATGACTCCATTCCGACCGGAATCGAAACTTCAAAGTCTCCCATCTATTCTACGCAACAAAAAAACACGCTCAATATCAAGTTGTAGTAAAGCTTCACGGGGTCTTTTCGTCTAACTGTGGGTAACCGGCATCTTCACCGGTATTGTATTTTCACCGAGCGAGTCCCCGAGACAGTTCTCTGGTCGTTACGCCATTCATGCGCGTCGGAACTTCACTGTGTTATCTCCTTTTACAAGGAGTATCAGACTATATCTTCATCTCAACGCTTTTTGCATTTCTGCTTTCGTATATTTTCTTTTTCCCCCTGGATTCATTTTAAACGCAAGACTCATTATTTTATTCAATCCGTTTTTTTTCCTGTGCATATTTCTTTGCATCAAGAAACAAACTTGCTTGAATAATTTGAAATCTTTTTGCTTATTTGAAACCATTGGAAACTTTTCAAAATGAGGAATTACTTTTTTGATTAGATCTTCCAGACTTCTAACTTCGTATTTCAAAGTTTTATCTGAAAAATCTCTTCGCATAAATCCGCATTTCAATATCTTTTGTATTAGGAAAAGTGTTTGTGCTCTATCTTCATTTTGGCTAACTGAAAAACTTGGTTTAGTTTCCCAGCCGACGATAAATTTATCTCGTTTTGAAAATGAAACACTAAAGCACCCTTCTCCATCTACATATCCGGAAATATATTCATGTATATTGCGTTTTTTCTTGAGAGCCGGCATGTTATAGATTATATCAATAATCTATCCAAGTCGCCACTATACATAGGCGACTTAAGTCGTTACGGGGTCCAAATTTGATAAATCAAACTGGGACTTCCCACGGTATTGTCCTTTTACTTTGCGCATTATGTGCAAAAGGATTCCACCGTTATAAGCCGGATTTAATCCCAATGTCGCCATCGGGATGGGCAGTTTCCTACCCGACAAGGTATTTCGCTACCTTAGGACAATTATAGTTATTGCCGACATTCACCAGGGCTTAATACGTTCAGCTTGAATCTTGCGACCCAAACCGACATATTTTAACCTTCTGGCATTGGTCAGGCGTCACCCCCTATACATCCTCTTACGAGTTCGCAGGGAGCTGTGTTTTTGATAAACAGTCGCCAGAGATACTTTCGCTGCGTCCCGCACATAACTCAACAAACAATCTTTTTTATTAAATAAATGTTCTACGAAATAAAACATGTTTAACTTTAAAAGTTATTTGGTAAGTTATGTGCGGGAAGACCTTATCCCTAAGTTACGGTCGCTTTTTTGCCGAGTTCCTTGGGGACTTCTCACTCGTTCGCCTTGGTCTTCTCGACCTGACTACCTGTGTCGGTTTGCGGTACGGTTCCCATGCTTTTATTCTTAGAAGTTTTTCTTGGGAGGCTCTTCACGCAAATTCCCTGTCCGCGAACGAACAAAGTTTTCCCGACGAATGAAGTTTGAATTAAATCAGTCCGCCTGATTTGCATGGCGAACACTTCTCTCGCAAGGAGTACTAATCCAATAAAGTACTTGCGTTTATTTCCTCCGTCACTCCATCGAAAAGCATGGAAGTCACGGAATATTAACCGTGTATCCATTAGGTGCGGCTTTCGCCATCCCCTTAGGACCGACTAACCCTTGGCTGATTAACATTACCAAGGAAACCTTAGTCTTTCGGCGGTCCGATTTTTCATCGGACTTGTGGTTACTTGTGCCAACATTCTTACTTCCACACACTCCATTCCGCCTCGCGGCTAGAACTTCAACGCGGTGTGGAACACTCTCCTACCAATCCTTCTGATCGAAATCAGAAAGAGTCCTCAGCTTCGGTACCATGCTTAGCCCCGATTATCTGCGGCGCAAAATCTCTCGATGAGTGAGCTGTTACGCTTTCTTTAAAGGATGGCTGCTTCTAAGCCAACCTCCTCATTGTCGGAGAAATCTAACCTCCTTAAGACGCACTTAGCATGAATTTAGGGACCTTAACTTGAGATCTGGGCTGTTTCCCTTTTGACCGACGGAGCTTTGCCCCCGTAGTCTGACTGCCGAGTTAAAATCTTTGGTATTCGGAGTTTGATTAGACAGACGAGATTTCTCCCTATTCTATCCATCCAGTAGCTCTACCCCCAAAGGTATCACTCGACGCTAGCCCGAAAGCTATTTCGGAGAGAACCAGCTATTACCGGGTTCGATTAGCTTTTCACTCCAACCCACAAGTCATCCGAAAGTTTTGCACGGCTTATCGGTTCGGACCTCCCTCCGATTTTCATCGGAGTTCATCCTGCTCATGGGTAGCTCACCCGGCTTCGGGTCTTATCCCAAACCTGAACGCGCTATTAACACTCGGTTTCCCTACGCCTTCTCCACCTAAGGTGGATTAGACAAAGGATTGGGATAAACTCGTTGGCTCATTCTTCAATAGGCACGCCGTCACCCTAGACCCTTGCGGATCGGGCTCCGACTCTTTGTAAGCATACGGTTTCAGATCTATTTCACTCCCCTTCCGGGGTGTTTTTCACCTTTCCCTCACGGTACTTGTTCACTATCGGTGTCTTTAAGTATTTAGCCTTACCGGTTAGTTCCGGCAAATTCCTCCAGGCCATTCGTGTCCTGAAGTACTCAAGAACAGCAGCTAAAGAGACGCAAAGTTTTCGTTTACAGGGCTTTCACCTTCTTTGGCTCCGCTTTCCAACGGATTCTACTAACCAAGCGTTTTGTAACTCTTCCTCTTATTCAAAGCGCTACTGCCTTATAACTCCCAACCTTAATTCCAAAATACCACTATTGGTATACTGGAATTAAAGCTGAGTTTGGGCTTTTCCTTTTTCGCTCGCCGCTACTAAAGGAATAACACCTGCTTGCGCAGGCAAGATTGTTCTATTTTCCTCCAGGTAATGAGATGTTTCACTTCCCTGGGTATGCTTCCCAATATGAAATTGGGATCTTGCTGATTTGTCAGCAAGGGGTTGCCCCATTCGGAGACCTCCGGATCAAAGGCCGCTAAGCGCCTCCCCGAAGTTTTCGTCGCCACGCAACGTCCTTCATCGCCTCAAAGACCCTAGGCATCCACCGTATGCTCTTGGTTTCCCATTAGGAAACCCGAAAACCACATTCTTTTTATTTCTAATTTTCCACATTATTTTTTTGACCCTTACTTAATACATCTTCAGTTTTTAAGGTTCAGCGCCAGTATTAATTAGGAAGCAAAACCCCGCCAAAGGCGGGGGATAAAATGACGCCAAAACGCGACTGGTCACTTTTTCCGCCTCAATTTAGTGTTTTTATTTGTATTCATACTGACACGGGCATTATATACCCGGTCTCGCCGTAAAGCAAGCCGCTGTGGAAATCCAAAAAGCCTTCCCACAAGCCGGGAGGGCTTTTTGTCAAATCACTAACTGGGCGCTTACGGCAAGGACCGTCCTTGCCGTAGGCCTCTTAATTGTTTTTGCCATATGGATTGCCATTTTCCCATTCTAGGGAAAACCGCCATATGTGTGTGCACATTACCGGTAACCATTGACGCAGATATTTTCCGTCTGTCCATTGTTTGGAACACTATAATCTGGTGCGTTATTGTTTTGCGCCAACAACCACCAGACAAAGAGAATCCAAAAACCCCAAAACAAAATTACAGGGATTGTCTTCCTTATATACTAAAAGCAGGGGCTTCCACCGCTTTGCAGGCACTCAATCTGGCGTTTAAACTCTGCGTCCTCTAAATCTTTCAAGCGTCTTTCTTGCTCAATTTTGTCCAAAGCGCTACGGGCTTCATCAAATGCCGACGGCCCAGACGGTGCGAGTGGTGAATAAGTTGGCGGTGGTGAATATGTTGGTTGATTATTTGACGTCCCACCGCTTGTGCAATGTGAAATAGATAAAGTGGGTGGACTATGCCGTATTGAGCAGGCGATGGAACCCAACGGGCTGGTGGCCTCTTTTTCGCATTGTTCTTGCTCAATCTTTGCGCGTGCCGCCATCTTTTGGTAATCTTGTATGGCCTGTTCCATACAAGTTTTTAAATTCTGCAGCCCAGAAGATGGTTGGGTGTTTTCTACAATGCACTGCGCGTCTCCGGCCGGAGGGCAGTAGTAAGTTTGCCCGGTGGGGCATGTGGGCGTCCAGTATTTGCCGTTGCATAAAACGGAGTTTGCAGGAGGATTAAAAGAAACTTCTCCTACTTCTCTTTGGACTTTTTCCGCTTCGGCTTTTGCACTGGCCGCCTCTACTAGCGCTTGTTTAAGTTTTGTTTCCAACTTGCTTTTTTCAAGTTTCTGTGCATCTTGTTTTATATCCACTACAACAAAACCAATCGCAAAAATAACACTTACTATCAAAATCACCGCCGGCGGAGATAGTTTGTTGGTATTTTCCATTATTTTGTCCATGTTTGTTGATAAGGTTTTTTATTCTTGTTTAATAAACTCAATGCTTTATCTAAATTAATACAACGACAAAATGTTTTATTACCTTTAATAAGGACGCCTACGGCAAGGACGGTCCTTGCCGTGAAAAATCTTCTCCAAAAGAAAGCCATTCGAAAATTTCGGACCAAAAATCTTTTATATTTTCAAAATAATTGGGAAAGGCGGATAGATTTAAAATTTTATTTTGCGGCCGTTCAATACCTAAGTAGTCCAAATAACTTGAGTATTCATAATTTCTCAAAAAACCCTTGGCTTGTTTTAAATTCTTCAATCCGCGTTCTTTCCATTTTGAATCAATCAATTTTACCGGATTTAGGTGAATGTATGAGAAAAGATATTTAAGATATCTGTCTTCATTGATATGCTCGGCCTTAAAACAACCCTCAAATAAAACCCCTTTTCGCTGGTACTTTTTATTAAAATACATACTGTAAGCCGTCAGTAATTTTTTCATAAACAAACTGAGGCCACCTTTTTCTACTTCTTGAAGTAGTAAGTGTATATGATTTGGCATTAAGCAATAAGTCCCTATGGCCACAAGTGACCGTTCTTTTTCTAAATCAAAAAACTCCATAAGTTTTTTGGACTCGAAGTTACTTATATGAATCGGCTGTGTGCTATTACAGATATACAAAAGAACAATAAAACGGATATAATCCCCCTTATCTAGAAAAATTTTTCTTTTGTCTGTGCCTCGAGTATAGCAATGATAGTTTTCACCTTTAGTAAAAGATGTTTTTCTTAACATGTTTTAATTTTATACTAAACACCAGTTTACGGCAAGGACGGTCCTTGCCGTGGATGACAAAAACCTCCCTGACCTGGGTCGGGGAGGTTTTTGCGTAAGTCCGCTAAAAGATAATTTAGTGATGCATCATCTCGCTACGAACCTTATCCAACCAACGACTGGCAGATTCTTTTCCACCCAAACCGAAAGCCAAACCCCCAGCCAGCGCTAGCATGGCAATCACTCCCGTGAAAAGGGTTTGCATATAACCCTGCGCGACGCCTAACTGATCTAACGCGATAATGACAGTAAAGATCCAAACCGCGTAACGGCTGATTGTGCCAACCATATTGGCGGTTTCCATACTCGCGGCTTTGACTGTTGAAGCCATAAACTTCGAGAAAATTTCAGCTATGAGACCCCCAATAACCAACACTAAAGCGGCAATGGCCACCTGTGGAATATAGCCCAAAACATCTTCTCTAAGAAAAGTGCTAACTTGGGTTAAATTGAGCATATCAAGCGAGGTCATCAAGAAAACAATTATGATGAACCACTTGACCAGCCAACCAATGAAACCACCCACGTCAAGCCGCAAACCCGCGCGCGACAACATTTGATCCGCGCCGGCGCTTTGGAAAAGTTTATCAACTTTCAAAGCCGAGATAAGCTGACCTACGGTCTTACCTATAAGCGACCCAATGAGCCAACCGACAATAAAAACCAAAATAGCAAAAATAAAATTTGGGACGAAACTTATGAATCCTCCCCAGAAATCCTGAAGTGATGTCGTAAATATACCGCCCCATGATTGTAAATCCATATTAAGCTCTTTAAATTATGATTATAATTTTACTCGACCTCTTAATTAACAACCCCCTAATTATATCAATTTCCCGGCAAACGGAAATTTAAGTTATCCACAAGCTTTTTATGGGGGCCGGCCAGCACCTCGGATATCAGATGATCGAACATTTCCACCCGATAGCGGAAATTCTTCGTGTCAAAAGCCGCGTAATTAAGCTCGCGACCCATTTCTGCCTCCAGTTCGCGCATAGAGCGTTCAACCTCCGCCTGTTTAAGCCCGTCGGCCACCAACATAAGATCCAACCGTGCAACTTCATCATTCAAAAACGTTCCGCCGACTACTAACAAACGCAACCGGCCGACATGACGGAATAAACGCGACAAATCCGACCCAACGACTTTAGCCGAATCAACAACCAATGCTTTAAACGCGCGGGCATACGGAAAAGATTCTTCGAAAAACCAACCCTGAACTCTTTTCTTATGTATGAGTGGCGGTCTGTGTTTGTGTTTTTTGGTAACTTCAATAAAAAACTTTTTGCGCCGAATAAAACCAACCGATTCCAGTAATTTAAGTTCCGGGCGAAGAGAACGGGCAGTGATTTTAGTTCGGCTGGTTAATTTTTCCAAATCAAAACCTTGCCCGTGATTTTGGAGAAACAAACGCAAAAGCTTCACTCGCGCTTCAGAACCTAGGAGTTTAGATAGGGCATCTATCATATGCCTTTAATTGTATCATATTATTTCAATTCAACTTTACCGCCGGCCGTTTCTATTTTTTTCTTAAACTCTTCGGCTTCAGCTTTTTTCATTCCGTCTTTCAAAAGCGAGGGCGCGCCGTCAACAAGATCTTTGGCTTCTTTCAAACCCAAACCGAGCACTTCTTTCACGACTTTCATCACGGGAATTTTACTCTCGCCGGCTGAAACTAGGTGCACAGTGAAAGCTTCTTTCTCCTCGGCCGCGTCAGCGGCCGGACCAGCAACAGGTCCTGCGGCAATCGCTTGCGCCGACACGCCGAATTTATTTTCAATTACTTTAACTAATTCATTTAATTCAATTACCGACATTTTTTCAATCTTGGAAATTATATCGGAAAATTTTTGATTTTGTTCATCCATATTTTTAATTTTTATTTTTAATTTAAAATTTCTTAATTCTTGGTTTTTGCCACCTCAGAAATCGCGATTGCTAATCGTTGCATAGGTGAATTGAAAAGATATAACAATCGGCTTAAGAGAACTTCGCGCGACGGAATGAGCGCCAATTCAATCATCTCTGTTGAGTTTTTGAAAACTCCCTCAAATATACCGCCCAAAATAGAAAGTTTATCCTTATGTTCTTTTATTAGGCCTTGAATTTCACGCGCTGGAGCCAAACTATCATGACCACCTGCCTGCGCCCCGCCTGCGCGAGCAGGAGGCAGGTAAGCCAAAGCCACTTCGCCCGTTAAAGCAGGCGTCTCACCTGTTGGCGCGAGCTCGGCGAGCGCGCGACCCAATAATGTTTTTTTGACAACACGATAACCCACGCTTTGATCTTTAAGTTTACGGCGTAAGGAATTCGTGTCATTTACACCTATGTTCTTGAAGGTCACAAAAACCACACTGGCTGAATCTTTAAGCAACTGGCTGAATTCTTTTATTAGATTTGTTTTTTGTTCTTTTTTTAATGCCATGTTAATAGGTTCTAGGTTTTAATGTATAAGTGTAAAACAAAAATCGACCTTGGCCGGTCGAATCATTCCGTACGCTAAAAGCGGACAGATGACCTAAGCGGGGCTTATATTTTTTAGATTGCCCGCTGTCTTTGGCCTTACATCGGTATATTAACACAATCTCTTTTCTTGGCAATTCCCCACCACAAGGGTTTGGCCCGCGGTATCAGTTTCGTCTAAGCGGTTTGCTAAATACAAACTAATCAGTCCGATTAAAATAATTACCGCGAAAGTCACCAAAATCTTGAAAAAATGTTTGTTGAACATTTTTTTATTATATCATATTAAAATCAAATCTCAACAAGCTGTTGAGATTTGATTTCAACAATGAGCTTAGATTGGCTTTCATCAAAAGATACGCGAGACAAGCAATCCCTCGCAAAATTTTTATACTCATCATTCTCAAAAAAATCCGTTAGAATTTTATTATCGATAATTTTATTTGTTTCCAAATTTTTAAAAATTTGCGCGCCAAGACTTCCATATTTATAATCTAGGGCAAATTGATACGCATCGTTAAAATTTAAAAGTGCGTTTTCCACACCGCCCGGATAAGATTCTAAGACGTTTTTTACCTGAATATAAACGCTCAAATATTTTAGATAATTATCCGTATCCACAAGCCGAGCTTTGTATGAACCCTGAAAGAGCCGTCCGGTTTCCTTGTGTTTTGTATTGAAATAATTCGTCATTCCAACGCCTAATTTTTGCATAAACTTTGTAACTCCGCCCTCTTTTATTTCTTGAAGAATGAGGTGGAAGTGATTATCCCGAAGACAAAAAGCGATTATCTTTACTAAATTTTCTCTTGTTGACCACTCATCCGGCCAAATTAACCGACTGTTGAGATCTAATCTCAACAGCTCCTTGAGGGTACGAAATGTATTGGTTGGAGCAAATTTATCGTTGAAATAAAAAAGCATCTGCAAAAAATGCCAGCGATCGCCTTCATCGTTTACAATTTTCTGCTTACGATTACCTCTGTTAAAAACATGGATTATTGAATTTTCACCAAAAGGCTCTTTTCTCACGCTTTAATTTTAACAAACCTTTTGTTGAAATCAAACCTCAACAGCTGTTGAGGTTTGATTTCAACAGAATTCCAGAATTCCTCGTCCGGAAAACCGGAAAGTTGGCTTATTTGCCCCGGAGGGTTTTGGCGATGGCGCTGTCTTTGCCGATGTGGCCACGTATGACAATTTGCTCGGGATTAAAATAAATCACCTTAGGCGCCCAAAGAGATTCGCTCACGGGCATCAGTTGGGGATTTTGCTTAGTTGCGTCCTCCGGGTCGGCGGTGATTTGAAAGAGGTGGGCGTTTCTCATAGCCGGGCGCGGAAACCAAGAAAGCCGGCCGACATAGAGCTCGCCGGTGGTAAGCTTAACAAGCGAGTATTCGGAGCTTCCCTGACGGGCTAAAAAGTTAGCTGTTATTGTTATAACAACCGCGACAATCAAAACAACGATTATGGTTATAATTATGTTTCTTTTAGACATAGAGTGAATATTATATAAAACGGGAATAAAAAAATCAACTCCACCCCCCTGCCCCTAAAAGGGGCAGGGGGTTCTGTTGAAATCAAATCTCAACAAGAATTACTTGCCGTAGAGGGCGTTCAGTTTAGCGCGAGTCATGGCGCCGACGGTGCCGGTCCCGGAAGTAAGGCCGATGGGAGTCAACACTTCACTCTTGTACTTGTTCTGGAATTTAATCACGGCGGCTTTGGTTAGAGAGCCGAAATAGGTAGTTTCTTTGCCGGCAGAACCAACGCCGGTTGAAGCGACTGCGGTGTCGGTAGCCATATTAAGCATCATCTGAAGAGTTTTGACCTCCGTACCCTTGCTTCCTAATTTCATAGTTTGAGTAAGTGAAGTTAAAGTACCCGCTCCGCTAGTTGTGGTTGTAGCCACGCAAGCTGTCCCGGTCGTCGCACTAAATAAGTCCCCTGTTGAACATCCAGCCGGAAGAGTCGTGGTGGTAGTTGTTGTAGTGGTAGCCACGCAAGCCGCGCCGGTCGTTCCGCTGAAGAGGTCGCCGGCATTACATCCGGCGGGAAGAGTGGTGGTAGTCGTTGTGCCAGTTGTTGTTCCGCTTGCCGAAAGCGTGATTGTGTCGGAAACGGCCGTGGAAACATTAAGGGCCGAGTCGCGATAACGCGCATAGACCGTTTTAGTTCCTTCTCCGGAAGTAAGTGTCCAAGATTTAGTTGTAGCGTAGGTTTCCCAGATCGCGTCGGAAAAGTTTGATAGATTACTTAACTGCATAGTTGAGGCGTCAACAGCTGAAAGTGTCAAGGTAACACCAAGAGAAGCGGTTGACGATGCTCCTGCGGCAATAGAAATAGTTGTACTTGTTGGTGGGGTTGTATCAGATGATCCCCCACCACCTCCTCCTCCGCCCCCACCTCCACTACAAACAGTAGCCGCAGGGGTGATAACTAAGCTGGTGTAAGCGCCGGACACAATAACCTCGCTGTAAGTCGCGGCGCAAGTTGTGTTTATATTTCCGTTGTTGTTGAGCTGGTAGCGATCAGCCGAGCGAAAAGTGAAAATAGAACTGCCTGTCGTAGTAACCGTTAAGGTGGTCGCGGTAACAATTATTGTGTCAGCCGTTGAGCCGGACAGAATCGTGTAATTAT
>MFVN01000033.1 GCA_001786095.1 Candidatus Nomurabacteria bacterium RIFCSPLOWO2_02_FULL_42_17 | reverse complement strand
ATAATTTTTACCAGCTCGGGCACCGAGGCAAATAACTTGGCGATTTTAGGAATAGTTTCTTCCGGCGGGGGAAGGTCTATCCTTAAGAATTCAAAAAGGCCAGACCTTAAGGAGCCGATCCACATCATCATCACCAACATTGAGCACTCATCTATTTTAGAAACCTGCAAATATTTGGAAAATCCGCCAGCCGGCGGGAAGCAAGCCAAAGTCACTTATGTGCCGGTTGAAAAAAACGGCATTGTTGATCCGGATAAAATTAAAAAAGCCCTACGGCCAAATACAGTATTAGTTTCTGTAATGTATGCCAACAACGAAATCGGCACGATTCAGCCCATACGCGAAATCGCCAAAATAATTAGGCATTTTAGAAAAATTAAAACCGGGAAAAGGTCTGGCCTTAAGAATTCAAAAAGGCCAGACCTTTTCCCGGTTTTCCATACAGACGCCGTGCAAGCCGCTAATTATTTAAATATAAGACCGGAATTTTTGGGCGTGGATTTACTTACTTTAAACAGTTCTAAAATTTATGGTCCGCAAGGAGTGGGGATGCTCTATGCGCGTACTGGCGTAAAATTGAAATCTATTTTCCACGGCGGAGATCAGGAGTTCGGTCTGCGACCCGGGACAGAAAATATAATTGCTATTTCTGGTTTCGCTCGCGCCTTAGAGATTGCTCAGAAAATACGCGAAAAAGAAAGCGCACGACTTACGAAGTTACGCGATTATTTTATTAAAGCTTCGTCTTCGAAAGATTTTCTCGGTCCTCGGGTCGCTTCGCTCAACCAGACACTCGAAAATCTTCCGAAGACTTTGCTTGTTTTAAACGGCGATTTGGCAAAATCTCTCCCAAATATTGTAAACATTTCTATACCAAACATAGAGAGCGAAATGCTGGTATTAGAACTGGACGCGTATGGAATTGCCGTTTCTTCAAAAAGTGCTTGTAAATCCAGCGATGAAGGGGAGTCGCACGTAATTCGCGCCTTGCGAAGCCCTGGTGGAGCAGGGACGAAAGAGGGCTTGCCCGCCGAAGCTTTAGCGAAGGCGGGCAGTTTGCGCATTTCCCTCGGTCGCTCCACAACCAAATCCGACATCGATTACCTCCTTAAATCCCTGCGCGCCATTCTACTCAAATTGACCGGCCAGAAATTGTGGTATTGATAAATAATTTGTTTATACACTTAAAAACATATGCTGATAAATGCTTAATTTATCTTGACAAAATAATTTGACAAATTACATATTAGTTTGCTATAATAGCATAAGATTTTTTAACATTTACATTAACAAAAAACACCAAACACCATGATAAAAATAAACAAAACAGTACCCCATAGCCTCTCAAAAGATGAGGCGTTGAAACGGATCAAAAATTTACTTTCTTTAACAAAACAAAAATTCGGAGACAAAATTAGTGATGTATATGAAGACTGGAATGGATACTGCGGAAAATTCAGTTTCATGATTATGGGGCACGAAGCGTCCGGAGTTCTTGAGGTCCATGAAAAAGAAGTCCAATTGTCGGGAGAGGTAGGTTTGCCGTGGCTTCTATCCTGGTTCAAAGGAAAGATTGAGTCTACTATTGAAGAAGAAGCTCGTAAGCTTCTGGTCTAAAACCCAAACAGAAAAATAAAAGAGGTCGATCATTTTTGGTTGGCCTTTTGTTTTTATGGATGATTTGTTAAAATTCTTAGTATGCTTGAAGAAAATATGAAAATTCCGCGTATGGAGGAATTTTTAGATAAGGAGGAAATAAGGAAAATCGGAAAAGCCCGCCAGCACTTTTTGGAAAGGACCATAACGATTATTATCGCCGCCTTAGGTTTGATTGCCGCCTTGGCCTGGGATGAAGCCCTCAAGAGTCTTTTTGAGAAAATTTTTGGTCCCTTGAGCACCAGCGGAGAGAAACTCATCTATGCTTTGGTAATTACTGCTCTGGCCTCGGTAGTTTCTATAATCCTAGGTCGCCGGTTTTTCTTCAGAAAAGAAAATCCCCGACGTTAAAACCTAAATCCGATATAGGTTATTTGCTCGCCAGAAGATGTGGTATTAATTAATCATTAATCTTTTACAACCAGTGCCTAAAGCACTGGCTGACACTACAATATTTGACAAAATAAGAACATATATGATAGTATAGAAAAAGAATTTTCCGAAACAAATTTATTAAACCAGAAAGGCCGAAAGGTTTTTTCACAATACTAAAAACAATGAGAACAAACGTAGCAGAAGCATTATCACAATGCACTAGCATTAAAAAAATTGACGCAGTTAAACCGAATACCACTATTCACTTATTAGCAACGTTGCTCTGTTTAATGTTGTTGGAATTAAAAGAAATGGCAAAAGACCTCTTCAGACTTCTTCCTGCCGGTCTTCCACAAAGAGGGGCACAAAAAATTTCCTGCGACAGATTAAAGCAAGCAGAAATAAAAGCAAAAAAACAATTCAAAAATTTTGTTTCCAGTCTAATTACGGATTCTAAGGAACGCAAAAAAGTAATTGCTACCTTCAATGCCGACGTTGCTAATTTGATTTAGATTTAACTAAAAAGGTCTTACCTTACTAAGGCGTTCGGAAATTCCGGACGCCCTTTTTATTTCTTTTATCTCTTTTAAAAGAATCAATGTAGGTGATTTTGACATATACTAATTTTACCTGTGTCTACTAAAAACAAAAAATAAGAAAATTAAAAGAAATCTTACAAAGCTAGAGGAAGAGATTATGCATTAACAGATTCATAAAAACCCAGATTATTATGATAGACAAGGAAGAGATGTCGGTCACTCTTTACATATTATTCTTATCCAAATTGACCCGCCAAAAGATGTGGTATAATTGAAACTTATGGATATTAAGGATTTAAACAAATCCCAACTGATACTTTTGGCGATACTTGTGTCGTTTGTTGTTTCTATCGCCACCGGCATAACCACCGTGACTTTGATGCAACAAGCCCCGCCGCCGGTAACCCAGACCATCAATCGTGTTGTTCAGAAAACCATTGAAACAGTCATACCCGACACTACGCAAAAAGTCCAGACAATTATCATAAAAGAAGAGGACTTGGTCGTGGACGCCATTGAAAAAAATTCTAGGGCGTTGGTTTTAGTGAAAGGCGCGCCGACGGAAGAAGACAAAGACGGTCCCACGCTCGGCCGCGGTTTTCTTGTTTCCGCCACCGGTTTAGTTTTAATGGATGGACGCATTATTTCCGGCGATGGAAAATATTCAGCTTCTTATAATAATGTAACTTATGAAGCCGAATTTTTAGGTAAAGATAAAAATGGCTTGGCTTTGATGAAATTAATTTTACCTAAAGATTCCAAAATAAAATCTTTTGAGTTTACCGCTTTCTCTGATTCTGACAAGGCGCGCGCCGGACAAAGCGTTATAGCTTTGGGCGGCGTGGGGCTAGATATCGCGCGCGGTACGATTTTAGGTTTTGGAGAAGAGTCTTTAGTAGAAGCGCCACCGGTTGCGGAAGGCGATCAGCCGGCTGGCGGACTCCCCGTACTTGAAAAAATAAAAACTTTAAACACTAATTTAACACTGAGTCGGTCTTACTCTGGCACGCCAGTTGTTGATTTAGACGGGTCGGTTTTAGGATTCGTATTAATACGGGATAGCAAGACTATAATTATTCCAGTAAACTTTCTACGTTCTTTTATTGACAATACTCAAATTAAAGGTTAAAATCTAAAAATTATGCCTCCATTTAATCAATTTACAACTAAAGCAAAAGAAGTCATTAAGCGCGCGCACGAGCTGGCTATAGAACGCGGACAGAATCATGTAGGCGGATCGCATTTACTCTTGGCTTTGTTAATGCAGGAAGATGGCATTGTCGTGCAGATTTTAGAGAAAATGGAAGTTGATACTGTTTTAATGACCGACTCGGTTTTGGATTCCATTGAAGCGCCGGAGGCGCGCTCGACTCTTTCGCCGGCTTATCAGATATATATAACGCAGGATTTGGCGCAAGTTCTGGAAGGTTCTCTTCGCATCGCGCGCCAACTGCGCGAGGATTTTGCCGCGCCTGAACATTTATTTCTGGCGCTTTTAGAAATACCCGGTCCGGCGCGCGAAGTTTTGGCGCGCTTCCGTCTTGACCGCGAACGCGCTATTAAGGAAGTGGAAGTTTTACGTCATCAAAATATTACCGACGCCACGCCGGTGCAACGGCGCCTGCGCATGGTTCAGCGTTACACGCGCAATTTAACCGACTTAGCGCGTGCCGATAAATTAGATCCAGTAATCGGGCGCGAATCGGAGATCATGCGCATCATGCAAATTCTTTCACGCAAGACAAAAAATAATCCTATTTTAATAGGCGAGGCCGGCACCGGTAAAACCGCCGTGGTGGAAGGGTTGGCCCAACGTATTGCCAAGGGTGACGTGCCTGAATCTATAAAAGATCGTGAAATTGTTTCTTTGGATTTAGGTTCTCTGCTAGCGGGCACAAAGTATCGCGGAGAATTTGAGGAGCGCCTGAAGGGCATTATCAAAGAAATTTCCGGAGCGCAGGGTAAAATTATTCTTTTCGTTGATGAGATTCACACTATTGTTGGCGCCGGTTCGGCCGAGGGTTCGGTGGATGCCGCCAATATGCTCAAACCCGCGCTGGCGCGCGGAGAACTTCGAGCTGTGGGAGCGACCACCTTGAGAGAATATCAAAAACATATTGAAAAAGATCCGGCATTAGCAAGGCGTTTCCAGCCGGTCTATGTGGACGAGCCGTCGGTGGAAGATGCGGTAGCGATTTTGCGCGGACTTAAAGAACGCTACGAGCTTTTTCACGGCATCCGCATTACCGATGATGCCATTATTTCGGCAGTAAATCTTTCCAGTCGTTATATCACTAATCGTTTTTTACCGGATAAGGCCGTGGATTTGATCGACGAGGCCTCGTCGGCTATGCGCATCGCGCTGGAAAACAAACCAGCCGATTTAGAAGACGCCAATCGAAAAATAATGCGGTTGGAAATAGAGCGCGAAGCTCTTAAGAAAGATTCGGAAGGAGAGAGTAGGGAGAATAAGATAGCCCAAACGCGCGTTAGGGAAATAGAACGTGAGATTTCGGAATTACGGGACAAGACCAAAGAGCTGGAACTCAAATGGCAGAATGAAAAAAACGCCCTGACCGATTTGCGCGATATAAAAAAGAGTTTGGAGGCCTTGCGTTTGGAGGCCGAAAGCGCCGAAGCCCGGGCTGATTTAGCTCGGGTCGCGGAAATTCGTTACGGGCGTATTCCGGCGCTCAAAAAGGATCTTGAAGCCAAGCTTGGCAAATTAAAAAAACTTCAAAAATCACGGAAAATTTTGAAAGAGGAAGTTACAGCCGAAGATATTGCTGGAGTGGTGGCGCGCTGGACGGGCATACCTTTGATAAAAATGATAGAGGAAGAACGCGCTAAATTGGAACGTATGGAAATTGAACTTCAAAAGCGCGTTATCGGGCAAGACGAAGCCGTCAAGCGCGTAGCCGAAGTCGTGCGTCGTTCGCGTGCTGGCATTGCCGACCCTAATCGTCCCATGGGCTCGTTTATTTTCTTGGGACCCACGGGCGTGGGAAAAACCGAGTTGACCAAAACACTCGCGGCATTTTTGTTTAATGACGACAAGGCGTTGATTCGAGTGGATATGTCCGAATATATGGAGAAACATTCAGTGTCCAAGCTTATTGGTTCTCCGCCGGGCTATGTGGGTTACGACGAGTCTGGCCAATTAACCGAAGCCGTGCGCCATCGGCCGTATAGTGTGATTCTTTTTGACGAAATTGAAAAAGCTCATCCAGAAGTTTTTAATATTTTGTTGCAAGTTTTAGACGATGGACGTTTAACTGACGCCAAGGGTCGCGCGACGAATTTTAAAAATTCATTGATTATTATGACCTCCAATATCGGCTCGGACTATATACAAAAAATGGAACAAATGGGTTTTTCCGCCCAGAATACTTCCGGCGATTATCAGGCCGCCAAAGAAAAAGTTTTAGACGCGCTCAAAGATCATTTCCGGCCGGAATTTTTGAATCGCGTGGATGAAGTAATAATTTTTGACATACTTTCACACAAAGCTCTGCAGGAGATTGTTAAACTGCGCATCGTGGCCGTGCGCGAGCGTTTGGCCGGCAAGGAGATTGGGTTTGAAATTTCACCCGAGGCGTTGGAATATCTGGCGCGCGAAGGTTACACTCCGCAATACGGCGCGCGTCCACTCAATCGTATAATTCATAGTAAAATTTTAAATCCCGTGGCTTCTCACATTATTTCCAATGATGTAAAAAAAGGCGATATGGTTATAGTCAGTATCAAAAACAACGAGCTTAAAATTGAAACCAATAAACATACTACTCGTTCTCGAACCGCGCCTGTCGGCAAGCAGACCCCACAAAAAGAAAAAGTTGCGGTATAAAATTTTATTTATTTTATTTTTTGTCTTACTTATTCGGCGCGGGATTTTTAAAAAAGGAAATGCCTGCTCTTTTTCGGGGAATGGAGGCGGAGTGCTAATATGGAACGCTTCGCGT
>MFVN01000032.1 GCA_001786095.1 Candidatus Nomurabacteria bacterium RIFCSPLOWO2_02_FULL_42_17 | reverse complement strand
TATTTTAGTAAGTTCTTTTGTTTTTTCTGGATCTACATATTCTGAAAAAGTAGTCATTGTTAGGTTGATTATAGCAAAATAATAAATTAGACGCTTGTATTTTACACAATTTTCATAAAAAAGTCAATTCACAGGCACGCTTGACCGCGAGAGGATCTCGGGATAACATATTAGCATACAGTAAAAGATGTATTACTTAAGGGTGTCAGAAAGTCCGTTTGTCTGTAACGTCCCTCGAATTTAAGTAAATAATAATCAGGTCGTACACAGCCCGTCGTGGGTGGAAAATATTCGAGAGACACTTAATTTAGGCTTATTTATCATAAATTTAATCGGTCTTTGACCGTAGCCTTGGTTCTTGCGCTGGGGCTCGGACTCGCTTATTCGGCACAGGCCGGACTTTTCGGTTTGGATGTATTCGCGGCCGAAGACGCTGTTAAAGAAGATATTCGCAACTCCCAAAACTTGCCCATATTGCAGGCATCTCCTTCTCCGCTTCTGGCGTCCAAGGATAACAAAGTTGAGGCCGAAGTTAAACTCGACGGCGCGGCACTTTTACCGGAGAGCGGTCCTTTGGGCACGGCGGCTGATGTTGCCCAAAACGACTATACCAGTGACCAAATCAGTTTATATGTTGTAAAAAAAGGTGATACCGTGGCTAGTATTTCTAAACTTTTTAATGTATCTCAAAATACAATAATCTGGGCCAATGATCTCAAGCGTGGTCAATCTTTAAAAGAAGATCAAACTTTGATTATAATGCCAATTACCGGTGTTCAGTATACGGTTAAAAAAGGCGACACCTTATCTTCTATTGTTAAAAAATACAAAGGTGATTTAGATGAAGTAAGGCATTGGAATGATCTCTCTGGTGACGCTAAACTTTCTGAGGGTGATATTGTTTTTATACCCGACGGTGAATTTTCCGAACCGGTTGTTAGATCTTCCTCCCGCAAAGAACGCCTGCTCGGTATTAGTGGTCAAGAATACGCCGGTTATTATATTCGTCCTTTAGCTTTGGGTGTTGGTCATAAGTCACGTTCCGGCGATGGTTTGCATGGGCGCAATGGCATTGATTTGGCCGCTCCGCGGGGCACGCCTATTTTAGCCACGGCGAGTGGAACGGTCATAGTTAGCGATAATAATGGTTACAATGGTGGCTATGGACGTTATATTGTGTTAGCACATACTAATAGTACGCAAACACTTTATGCTCATATGAGTGGAACCGTTGTTACTGCTGGACAGAGCGTTGCCCAAGGAGAAATTATCGGTTATGTCGGTTCCACCGGAAAATCGACCGGTAATCATGTTCATTTTGAAGTGCGTGGCGCTAAAAACCCCGGACGTGACAACAGTTGGGCTAATCAATAAAATTTATTTAAAATACCTCTTCCACTCGCGGGCGGTATTGCAGGGCTTCTAAAATATGCGCTGGCGCTATATTTTCAACTCCTTCTAAATCGGCTATCGTGCGTGCCAATTTTATTATGCGATGATACGCTCGCGCCGAGAGACGCAGTTTCTCGGCGCTTTTATTTAAAATTTCCTTAACTTCAGGCGAAAGTGCGATAATATTTCCAATATCTTTAACATTCATTTCACTGTTCATTTTTATCTTGCGTCCCGCTTGCTTAAAACGCTCGGTCTGACGGCCTCGCGCTTCTATTACCCTATTACGCAAGGCCACGCTTTGTTCGCCACTTCCGTCTTTCTCCGAAAGTTTTTCATATTCAACCGGTCCAACCGAAAGCCACAGATCAATACGGTCCATAATCGGTCCGGAAATTTTGCGTTTATAGCGGTCTAGGTCGGCTGGCCGGCATACGCATTCTTTTTGTTTGGAACCGCGGTATCCGCACGGACAAGGATTCATAGCGGCGATTAAAATAAAATTGGATGGAAAAATTGCCGAACCGCGCGCGCGTGAAATAGAAACAATATTATCTTCAAGTGGTTGGCGCATGGCTTCAATAACGCGTTTTTCAAATTCTGAAAATTCATCCAGAAACAATACGCCACGATGAGCCAAAGTAACTTCGCCTGGTTTAGGAAAGGCACCACCGCCCACTATTGAGACATAAGAAGACGTGTGGTGCGGTGCGCGAAAAGGTGGCGTAGTCACCAGTCCATTATTTAGTGTGCTGGCGATGGAATGAATACCGGTAATTTCTAAAATTTCTTCATCATCTAAATCCGGTAATATTCCGGCAAAGGCGCGTGCTAACATAGTTTTACCGGTGCCCGGCGGACCATGCATGGCTAAATTGTGCCCGCCGGCCGCGGCTATTTCTAAACCGCGCTTGGCTGTTTCTTGACCGCGTATGTCGCGAAAATTAATATCCATGGCGCGCGTAGCGCGCTCGATCACGGTTTTGGGAGCGCAAGATAGTTGGCCGTTTTCTTTTTCAGCGGAAAGATGTCGTACGATATCTTTTAAATTTTTCGCGCCGAAAATTTTTAATCCATCTATCAATGCCGCTTCGCGCACATTTTCCATCGGCAAATAAATTTCAGAAAATCCGGCGCGTTTGGCTTCTTGAGTTAATGGCAAAGCCCCATGTATACTTTTAAGTTCACCGTTTAACGCCAACTCGCCCAGAAAAACTTTTCCTTCGGGATTGAATTTTATTTCCGCGCTGGAAAGTAAATAAGATAAAGCGATAGCAAGGTCGAAATAAGGACCTTCCTTTTTTAAATCAGCCGGAGAAAGTGAAACAACAACTTTTTCGTTTTTTGCTTTAGGCGAACGCCAGCCAGAATTTTTTATGGCCGAACCCACGCGATCACGCGCTTCTTCCACGGCTTTGTCCGGCAGACCCACCACCGAAAAAGCGTACAAACCCCGCGCGGTGTCGGTTTCTACAGAAATTATTTGCCCGGACAGTAAGTATGTTTGAGCAGAATAAACTCGGGCAAAAGCCATAAATATTTTTTAATTAAGACTTAGTTTCTAAATGTTTAAGGCAAGTTTGGGCGGCCGGATTGGCATCTAGGCGTTTATTTTCAATTAAATCTTGACAGATTACGCATAAACCGTACTTCCCGGTTTTTATTTTTTCCAAAGCGATATCAACTTCTCGTAGCCGGTCTTCCAGTGAATTTAATGTTGAACTGCGTTCCTCAAAACCCTCAAAACGATCAGCCGCGTCGTTAGGATCGGCTTCGGTCGCGCCGGGTTCTTCGGGCGTGGATTCCCAATCGCCGGTTTGCTTGTCCATGCGCCCTAATTGCCCGAGTTCCCCTAAAAGAATCTTCTTTTCCCGCTCGAGCTTTTCTTGAAAATTTTTTGTATCATTCATTACAAAATCAGCATATCACATCCTTATTTTTATCTCAACATTCCGCGCGCCAACACTTCCGTGACCGTTTCAACATTGTCAGCTATGAGTAGATTTTTTTCATCAAGGAAAATATAAAGAATCGCGATTGTTTTATCGGCTCGTTTAAGCGCCCGCGCATTTTTATTTTTTATTAACAGGTCTTCAAAATCAGACCGTGCTAAATCCGTGACTTGGCCGGGTGTTTCTGTCCCGAAAATTTTATAAAAATCTTCCCATAATCTTCCTTCCCAATCCAGCATGCCGGCAAAAGTATTGGCAAAATCGCGCGTTTGCAACACAATAAAAGCGTGCCCGCTGTCGGTTGTTTTATATGAACCGACCATAAATTCATTTGTTAAACTTCGGGTCAAATTGGGCGGTGTGTGGGCGCCGAGCAACGCGAGAAAACGCTCGGTCTCCACGAGTCCTCCATTTTCCGTTAAGTAAATATCTTCTATCGTTCCGGATTTTCCGGAAAGCGCGATTTGATTCCGAAGACGTTCGGCCAACCGCGAGCCCGTTAATCTGTCAATCACCAGTCCCGTATGAAAGTCGGCATAGATGATTGAACTTTTGGCCGGCGCGGGCGCCGGCAAATTATCTTTTGGGCGGGACAAGAGCGTGTAAAATAAAAGACCTGCCGCGCCGGCCAAAAAAATTATTCCAACAGTTAAAAATAAAATATTTTTTTTGGAAGTGGGCGAAACATTCTCCTGTTCGTGTTGGCGTCTTTCGTATTCATTCACGGCGACTTTAATAATTGAACCTTGCTCGCGCTTTACCGCTTCGGCGACGTCCGACGAAAAAGTACGCAGGCCTATCGGTCGCGATTCCCCTTCTCCGCCTGTGTTAGTTTTTCCTTCTTCTTCCATCAGCCCTAATTTTACCGCAAAAAGTCAATTTTCTCCAATAATTTTCTACCTCCTCCCGCCTTTTCCTCCGCGACCGCCACCGAAAGTGGAACGGCGAGGCGGGCGGAAATTTCCAGCCGGAGCTTCGGTGGGAACATAATCAACCCCAGCCTTGATTCGGGCATAGTTGGGGTCTGCGTTCTTAATGGAAAGTTTTATGCGTCCAGTTTCGTCAACCTCTTTAATTTGCACCGGTACTTTATCGCCTTCTTTAAGTATGTCTGAAACTTGTCCAACGCGAAACGGCGCGATTTCAGAAATGTGCACTAGTCCTTCGGTGTGTCCGCCACGTCCGATAGCCACGAATGCCCCGAAGTCCGTGATTTTAACCACTTCGCCCTCGGCCACTTCGCCGACCTTCCATTCATGCGTCATTTCCTGAACTATTTCCAAAGCTTTCTTCGCGCCTTCGGCCGGACCGGTCACATAAACCGTTCCGTCTTCTTCAATTGTTATTTCGGCACCGGTTTCGTCGCGTATGCCGTTGATTGTTTTACCACCCGAACCGATAACCAGCCCAATTTGATCTTTTTTGATTTTTGTTATGAGCACGCGTGGCGCGTTCGGGGAAATATCCGGTCGTGGCGTGGAAATTGTCTGCTTAATGGTTTCTAAAATATGCAGACGCGCCGCGCGCGCTCCGGCCAAAGCTTCAGTTAGCACTTTCATCGGCACACCCAACACTTTTACATCCATTTGGATGGCGGTTACACCTTTTTCAGTTCCAGCTACTTTAAAATCCATGTCGCCATGATGGTCTTCGGGGCCCTGTATGTCGGTCAAAATTTTATAATTAGTCATCTGTCCTTTCGAATTAAATTCAGACATCAATCCCATGGCAATACCGGCCACCGGCGCGAGTATGGGCACACCGCCGTCCATAAGAGACAAAGTACTGGCGCATACTGAAGCCATAGAGGTCGAGCCGTTGGAAGCAAAAGCTTCAGAAACCAATCGAATGGTGTAAGGAAAAATTTCTTTTGGAGGAATTACAGCCACCAATGCTTTTTCAGCTAGCGCGCCATGCCCGATTTCGCGCCGTCCGGTGAAAGTCGCCCGCCCGACCTCGCCCACCGAAAAAGGCGGAAAATTATAATGATGCATAAAACGTTTTTCTTCTTTTACTTCCATGCCTTCAATTAAATGCGCGTCTTCCGGTCCGCCCAAGGTAAGCGCGGAAAAAACATGCGTGCCTCCGCGATAAAAAATTCCCGAACCGTGCAAAATCGGCGACACTCCGCCGGCTTGTGCATACAGCGGTCGGACAGTTTGAAAATCACGGCCGTCGGCGCGCTTATTTTCCTTAAGCGCGCCTTGGTGCACTGTTTCGTCCACCGCGTGTTCGAAATAATCATCGGCTAGGGTTTTGCTGACATCCGGAAAAGTTTCCTTCAAAATCTTTTTCCAGTGTTCTTTGAGTGTTTCAATATTTTCTTTCCCGGGTATGTCGGCAAAGACAGTCTTTGGTAAGGCGGGTAAAATTTCGCGGGTAAAAAGTTCGATTGCTTCAGCCGGCAATTCCTCCGCCGTAAAATTTTTCTTAACGGGATTTTTTTCGGCAATGATTTTTTTCTGAAAATCTTCCAAAAGAGAAATTTCTTTCACGGCCCTTTCTAAACCATTAGTAATTTCCGATTCGGGCACTTCTAAGGTCGCGGCTTCTATCATATTTACATTTCCATCTTTACCGCACGCTAAAAGTTCAAAATCATAAACAATTTCTTCCTCTAGTTCTTTTAGTTGTCCGTCACTGAAGGTCGCGTGTTTTTTGCGTTTACATTTTGGTGGATTAATCATGAAGTTTCCACCATTTTTTTTACCGATGCGTACACAACCTACCGGACCGTTCCACGGGATATTAGAAACAGAAAGCGCTAACGAGGCGGCGTTGACCGCCAATGTAATAGGATCGTTTTCTTCGTCCATTGAAAGCACAGTTACAATAACCTGCACCGGATTTTTAATAGCTTGGTTAAAAAGCGGGCGAATAGTGCGGTCAATAACCCGCGAGCCCAAAATGGCTTCGTCGGAGGGCCGGCCTTCGCGACGAATAAAACGACTGCCAAGAATTTCACCCGAAGCGTAAAATTTTTCCACATAATCAACCGTGAGATTGAAATAACCTAAACTGGCCGCCGGTTCGGGGCCCATAACGGCGGTGGCTAGCACAATAGTGTCGCCTGAGCGGAGCATAACCGAGCCGTGAGCTTGCTCGGCCAAGTCTGAAAACACGGCTGTTATTTTTTGCCCGCCCACTTCTAAAGAATATTCTTTTGTTTGCATTTTGTTTTAGTTAACCTCCAGACTTTAGTTTTGTACCGAGCGCGGTTGGGGTACAACCCTATCTGTCCGGCGGCTAACCGTTATTTAACTTATAAAATGACCGTTGCCAGTATAGCACGCACCGATTAAATTGGGAATTGATAGAATAAATAGGAATGGTATGATACGCATTAGGTGATTTTGCCCTTTAACTTTTAAAAATATTCTCTATGGAAAAAATTAATTTTGTAACTTTATTACTTTATTTTAGCTGGGTTTATTTTCAGGGATGTTCTTCAGAAGATCCACGGGATAAGCTAAAATTAATATTGCTCAAGGTCGGCACTCAGTCAGTAGGGAAAATGTTGAAGATAAGTCCAAACTTTCTAAGTTTTGTAAGTCAGGAGCCACATTCTTTATAGTAAATGTATACTGTGTGGAATATCTCGATTCGAATTCAATAAAAGGCATAAATGTAACAGAATTTTTCTTTAATGAAACAGACTCCATTAAAGTTGGGAGAAAGTATTTTTGTTACCAAAACAGTATGAAGTGGCCACCAATTAACAAAGAAAACAGAACACTTTTAGAGAACGCAATTTTTTCTTATCGATTGTATAGTTTTGATTAAGAAAATCAAAATTAACAAAAATAACCCCCCAAAGGGCCTCAGCAAATGCTCGAGGCTTTTTTATTTATCACACACCACTTGGGAGCCGAGCTCCCAAGTGGCTGGATGTTATTCAATTAGCATATTTTTCAGTTCTTTCTCTACTTCTTTCCTTTTTAAAATATCAGGTAAGGTTGATTCGCAAAAAGATTTATATTCTTTAGGGTTATTAAATTGTTCTAAAATAATTTCTTTTTTACAAAATGGTCTTGCTGTTTTTTCTATGTATTCCCTGAAACTTGATATAGGTAACTTTTCCATCCATTTTTTATTTAATTTTTTATGAATCTTAAAATTTAAATTAATATAAACACTAAGATGTAAAAGATATTCATTTGAATTTATGTGTATTGCTTTATATTTTCCTTGAAAAAAGGATCCACTACGTTTATATTTTTCGTTAAAATAATTTGTATATCCTGTTGAGAGTTTATGCATAAATTTCTGTATACCATTATCCACCAAAGGTTCTAAAATAAAATGGTAATGATTTTGATTTAAGCCATATGCTATAAAATTTACTAATTTTCCCGACTTGGGAGCTCGGCTCCCAAGTCGAAAAGAATTCTCATAAAGACTACCAATCGGATCTTGAACATTAAAATCATTCATACTTTTGAGAAAACGAAACAAATCATTGGAGTTTGTAAATATACTTCGTTTGTCCACACCCCTATTATAAATATGATAAAATTCTTGTTTAGCAAAAACTGTTTTACGCATACGGTATAGTGTATCATATACCACTTGGGAGCTCAACTCCCAAGTGGTTAGATTAGTGGTTAATTAAAAACTTTTTGGGATTTTCGGATAGATCTATGAAATCATCGGCGGCTTCCAGAAGGCGCGACGAGGCGGATTTACCAAAAGACATTATTTCCACTTGTATGCCCACGGTATTTTTAAGATAATCGCACAGGGGCACAAAATCTCCGTCGCCGGAGCAAATAACTACCGCGTCCAAACGCGCCGCCATCTTAACGGCATCAATAGCTAGCCCCACATCCCAGTCGGCTTTTTTAGCGCCGCCGGGGAAAATTTGCAAATCTTTAGTTTTGGTTTCAATACCAAGTTTTACCAACGCTTCAAAAAATGATTTTTCGTCACGACTCTCGGTTGTAATAACATAAGCCACCGCCCGCACAAGCCTGCGCCCGGCCACGGCTTCCTTTAAGACCGCGCCGAAATTTACGCGCGTGTTATAAAGATTTTTAGCGCTATGATATAGATTTTGAGTATCAATAAAAACTCCCACCCGCTGTTCTTTGTGTTTAATTATTGCCATATTATATGTTTAATTTAAAAATACTTAATCTAATTTAAGTTTCTTAACTAACGCATTATACTTTGTTTTACTTTTTTTCTCCAGATATTTCAAGTGTTTGCGCCGATCAGAAACTATTTTTAAAAGTCCTCGGCGCGAGCTGAAATCCTTTTTGTTTTTTTTCAGATGGGCGGATAGTTCCTCAATGCGTCTAGAAAGCATGGCTACCTGCACTTCCGAAGAGCCGGTATCTTTTTCGTGTTTCTGAAAATCTTTGATTACTTTCTGTTTTTTGATTTTGGCTAACATAATCACTATACTATCACAAAAGCTTATTTTGGGCAATGTTGTATACTGTGGCTATGTTGTGCGACATCATATATGGTTGACGAACTTCAAAAACTTAAAAGGCAGTTTCTGGAATATATGGAGCTGGAACGCGGTTCTAGCTTGAAAACAATAGAAAATTACGACCGTTATTTGTTGCGCTTTTTGGAGTTTGCCAAAAATCTGCCCGCTGGCGGGCAGATTAAAAATCCAAAAGAAATTACCGACGATTTGGTGCGCGAGTTCCGCCTAATGTTAAATCGACAATCTGCCGGCAATAACAGAGCGACCGGCGCCACGCTTAAAAAAAAGACCCAAAATTATTATCTTATTGCTCTTAGAGCTTTTCTTAAATACCTTGCCCGCCGAAATATAACGACTCTTTCTGCCGAACGTGTGGGCCTAGCCAAAGTTCCCGAACGTTCTTTGGATCTAATATCACAACAGGAACTTTATCGTCTGCTTGAGGCGCCCGGTTTAGAGGTCGGACCTCCGAGAGGAGGTCCGACCTCTTTAAAAACCTTGCGCGATCGGGCGATTCTACGTATGCTTTTCTCCACCGGATTACGGGTGTCGGAACTTTGTTCACTTACTCAGGACATTGATTTTTCGGCGGACGAGATTTCGGTCCGCGGAAAGGGTGGCAAAGTACGGGTGGTTTTTCTTTCCAATGAAGCCAAAGAGGCCGTTAAAAAATATTTAGCCAAGAGAACCGATATGGACGAGGCCCTTTTTGTAAAAATCGGGGTTGAAAAAAGAGCAAGTAAAAAAGAAAAAGAAAAAAAGAAAGAAGGCGGGCTTGCCCGCCGGTCAATCGAAAGAATCGTTAAACATTACGCTATCAAAGCGGGAATTTCCAAAAAAGTTACGCCTCATGTGATGAGGCATTGTTTTGCCACTGACCTGCTCCAGAACGGCGCTGATTTACGGGCTGTTCAGATGCTTCTCGGCCATTCCAATATTTCCACCACCCAGATTTATACCCATATCACCGACCGCCAGTTGCGCGAAGTGCATCGGACTTTTCACGCGCGGGGGAAAAAATAAAATAGGGGGTTTGATATACAAAATATATCTAGTCCCCTATTTTTTTCTCTTTCTCGGTTGGTTTTAATAAAAATAATAAGTAACTATATATTACTAGCCCCATCACTATCAATGCCAGTCCAATAACAGTATTAATTGTATCAATGGTGCTAGCACTAGCGGCAGAAACCGGAACGGGACAAAATATCCAAAGTATTACTTTAAAAACTTTAACCACCGAGATTACTGACAACGACTTAAAAAAAGTTTTCATAACGAACAATTTACTTGAATTATACAAAACCTCACAGTTACCACAACAGCAACTGTGGATTAGTTTAACAAAAAATACCCGGCGGGGGCGGGAGTCCAACAACGCTTGGGCACCCATCCCTACCGGGTATTCATATAGGAGTGTCTACTAATCCGGACTCGGCGAACATATTCATTCAAGTGGAAAAGAAAACAATCTTGCCGGAAGCAGACAAAATAATTTCTTAATGAACTTTATCTGCTGTTATTGTAGTTTATTTTGCCATGCTTGCGCAAGCGCAACTGTGGATTCCTCAAAACCCCCTAAAATTGGTATAATTTACTATAACTATGGATTATCAAGAACAAAAAAAATATTTTGAGCGCGCTTATAAAACCGGCACGGATATCTGGACGCGTATGCCCTATCGGGCCAAGGGCACCCTCCTTACTCAAAATTTAAAGCCCGGCGCGACCGTTTTAGATATAGGTTCGGGACGCGGTTATTGGGCTTTTGAACTGGCCAAGCTCGGATTTAAAGTTATTGGTATTGATTATTTAAAAGGTGTTGTAGAGAAGGCCAACAAGGAAGTTGTGGATCGTAGCCTGGAAGGACAAGTGCGTTTTGTGGAGGCCGATGGATTGGATATTCCCTTTGCCGACCATAGTTTTGACGCCGCTTGCGATTTTGGTTTACTTCAGCATTTTAAGCCGGAGGATTTTATTGCGTACGAAACCGAAATCGCACGAGTTGTGCGCGCCGGTGGGTACTTTTTATTGGTGGTTTTATCAAAAGAGACGCGATCTTTTCTCAACTTATCACCCAAAGGCAGTCCCGAACATCGTTTTGAATCGGACGACACCTCTTTTTACTTCTTTGATTTTGAGGAGATACGCCAATTATTTGTGAAAGATTTTGAAATTATTAAAGAAGAAATAGAATTTATGCCTGCTCCCCATGACAGCGTGGCTTATATTTCGGTTTTAATGAAACATAAGTAAAAATAAAAACAGGATGAAAATCATCAGTTGGAACATCAACGGTCTGCGGGCGACCTATAAAAGCGGGCACTGGGCGGATGTGCTAAAATTCAAGCCAGACATTTTATGTTTGCAGGAAACAAAAGCCGAGCCAGAGCAGTTGTCGGATGAAGTTCGTTCTCCGGCCGGATATTTTTCGTATTTTTCCGCTTGTAAAATTAAAAAAGGATATAGCGGAGTGGCGATTTATTCTAAAATTAAGCCGGAAAAAGTTGAATATGGCATGGGTATTCCGCGTTTTGACGACGAGGGGCGCATGATAACCGCGCGCTTCAGAAGTCAAACTTCAAAAATTCCCCGAAGTTTGACTTCTTTTACACTGATCAATGTTTATTTTCCCCAAGGTGGCCGGCCGGGGCGGTTGAAATATAAACTTGAATTTTATGATGCTTTTCTTAAATACGTGGAAAGATTGCGTAAACGTGGGCAGGTAATTTTTTGCGGAGACATAAATACGGCGCATAAAGAAATTGATTTGGCGCGCCCGAAAGAAAACCGGCAGACGACCGGTTTTCTGCCGATAGAGCGGGCATGGGTGGACGCGGTCGCGCGCGCGGGCTGGGTAGATGTTTTTCGCCATTTTTACCCCAATAAAACAGGCGCCTACACTTATTGGGACCAAATAACTCGCGCGCGCGACCGCAACGTCGGCTGGCGCATTGATTATTTTTTCGCCACGCCCAACCTCCTCCCGCGTATCAAGGATGTAAAAATTTTGAACGAAATCTATGGTTCCGACCATTGCCCGGTCGAGATAATGCTCGATTTAGGGCCATTGTCCGATTGAGCTTGAATTAAAATAACTTATGGTCCGTAGAAGTTTGACTTCTACAGACCGTTGTTTATAATGGTTAGTAATATGAGAAAGGACTTATTTACTGTTGGTTCATATGTTCATGTTTTTAATCGAGGACATAGAAAAATGCCAATTGTGCGTGAAATTTCAGACAAGTGGCGTTTTTTGAAAATGCTCTATTATTTTAATGATGAAAACGCCATTGATAATTGGGATAGAGAATTACAGAAATATAATATTTCATTATTTGGTCGGCCCAAACATTGGCCCAACCAAAAACCCCTAGTCATAATTTTAGCTTATTGTTTAATGGAGAATCACTACCATCTTTTATTAAAAGAAATTCAAAAAAATGGTATTTCCAGGTTTATGCGTAAATTAGGAACAGGAATGACAAATTATTTTAATACAAAATATAAAGAAGTTGGAACACTTTTTCAAGGTTCATATAAGGCACGACGTGTAGATAAAGATATGTATTTACGTGACTTGAGTGTGTATATCCAAGTAAAAAATCCTTTTGAGTTGTATCCAAGAGGCCTTCAAAAAGCTATTGAAGAATTTGATAAGGCATATAATTTTGCTCAAACATATAATTTTTGTAGTTTGGCTGACTATTCCGGAAAAAGAAAATCACCGATTGTTAATAAAGAGTTGCTAGGTAAGCTTTTTTCAAAACCATCAGAATATAAAAAATTTTCTTATGATTCTATGATTGCCCGCAAAACAGATGATTTCCTAGGTGATTTAACCATTGACTAATAAGGTCTGTAGAAGTTTGACTTCTACAGACCTTTGTTTGTAGGGGTTATTTAACAAAATGGCGTCGGCGGATTAGGGTGAGTTCTTTTTCTTCTTCTTCCAACTTTTTTTCTTTTCCCACTAAACCTAGTTTTTTTAATTCAATTTCTGGCAGTTTAGAAAACTCAATTGCCCGTTTTTCCATATATTCAACCGTGTTCAAGTCCGGATTCTCCAGCACTTCTTCCAGAAGCGCGTGTAAAATCCAACCAAGCCGAGGACCCGGTTTTTCGTCACTAATTTTCATCAGTCGATTGCCGTTTATTTTCAGCATAGAAACCGAAACTGGCGCGCGCGCGGCCTCTTCAATCATGGCTTCGTATTTACGCAGGCGGTAAGGCGATTCTTTTGGCCGACCCATACCAATACGATCGCATTGACGGACTTTCATTAGGTCCCAGACATTCTCCGGTCCGACATTTTTCACCAGCCGTCGCACAGCCGAAAGCGTTATTTGGTCCGTGTCCGAAAAAAACATATGATAACGCACCAGTTTCACAATCTTTTCACTTTCTTTTTTAGGCATACACAGGCGCGCCAGAATTTTCTCAACCACGCGCGCGCCGATTACATCGTGCCCATAAAAAGTATAATCACCTTTCTCTTTTAACCATTCGCGCGCGCGCGGTTTGCCAATATCGTGAAAAAGCGTTGCCAAACGCACCCCTAACGGCCATTGACGATCGGCCGAGTGCTGAAGCGCGCGCGAAAGATGCTCAAAAACCTCATAGATATGGTCGCTGTTTTGTTTACACCCAATCCCCTCTTCTAATTCCGGAATTATGTGTTTTAAAAGTCCTAGTTTCTGGGTAAGCGCCAGACCGGCCATAGGTTCAGGTGATTCAATTATTTTCAAAAACTCGTCACGTGTCCGTTCGGCGGAGATTTCTTTAATAAGCGAGGCGTTTTTAGTAATAGCCCGAGTGATTTCATCCGCCATAACAAAACCCAACTCGCAGGCCAATCGCACCGCCCGCAACATGCGTAGGGCATCTTCGCGAAAACGTTCATCCGCCTCCCCCACCGCGTGTATAATCTTATTTTTCAGGTCTTTTTTACCATCAAAAAAGTCTACTATTTCACCCGTTGAAGGTTTATAAGCCATGGCATTCACGGTAAAATCGCGACGCTTAAGATCGTCTTCTAAATTATCGGCCCACTTTATTGAATCAGGGTGGCGTTTGTCGGTGTATTTACCTTCTAGACGATACGGCGTAATTTCAACCACCTTAAGCGTGTTATTTTCCGTTTCGTTAATGACTACAACCGTGCCAAAAGTATTTTCATAGACAGTTTTTGGGAAAATTTTAACTATTTCCTCAGGTTTGGCGTTAGTAGTTATGTCCCAGTCTTTAGGAATTCTTCCTAAGATAAGGTCACGCACGCATCCCCCTACTAAATAGACCTCGAAACCAGCCTTATTTAACATAGCGCAGACGTCCGCTATTTCTTGTGGTATTTTAAATTCTTTATTTTCGAGCATTGTTTTTATTTTTTGTATTGCGGTCAGGGAGAATCGAACTCCCGTCTCATCCTTGGCAAGGACGTGTTCTGCCACTAAACCATGACCGCGTTAAATAGTTAATAATATAAAACGGAAAAATTATAGCATAAAATCTCAAAATAAAGTATGATTTCAGTAGTTTCAGAGCGAAGTGGGGCCCTCATAGCTCAATGGACAGAGCACTAGTCTTCGGAACTAGTGATGGCGGTTCGAATCCGTCTGGGGGCATAAGGACAAAATGTATTTCTTTGTCCTTTATGATGTCCTTTAGAAATTTTCTGAAATATAAAGGACATTTTGAAAAATAGTGGGGAAAACTATGTTGGTAATGTTTATAAAGGACAAAATCCATTGTCCATTATAGATATTACGTTTCATATGAAACATTTAGTTATTGTGTTACACGTGTAACAATATGCCTAAAATATTTACTTCACAAACACAGAAAACCGGAGAAATAGGGGAGGATCTCGCTTGTAAATTCTTAGAAAAGGGCGGTTTTTCGGTAATTGAGCGTAATTATACAAAGAAATGGGGAGAATTAGATATTGTTGCCGAGAAGGATAATAAGATTCATTTTGTAGAAGTAAAAAGTGTTACACGTGTAACATCAGAGGTGGGTGTTACACGTGTAACCAACCAAGATGAGTATAGGCCTGAAGAAAACGTGCATCCTGGTAAAATTAAACGTTTACACCGCGCGATACAGACATATTTACTTGAGAGAAAGATAAAGGACAACCAAGAATGGCAACTAGACATAGCTGTTGTCCTTTTGAATCTAAAGGACAAAACCGCCCGTGTTAGTTTAATTGAAGATATCGTTGCTTGAAAAATCGGGCCGCCGAGATTCGAACTCGGACTAAATCTTCCCAAAAGACTCGTGCTACCATTACACTACGGCCCGGTGTTGTGTTTAGATATTAGCATTTTTTTGGTAAAATAACCCCATCATGAATGTTTGGATTTATTCGCTTTTAGCGGTTGGGGTGGTGAGCCTAATCTCTTTCATTGGGCTTTTTACGCTTTCTTTTAAGGAAAAAACCTTACGCCGGTTGATATTTTTCATTGTTAGTTTATCGGTGGGCGCGCTTTTTGGTGATGTTTTTATACATCTTTTACCGTCCGTTTTCAGCGAAGAAAATAATTTGGCGCCTTTTATAATCTCGTTATCTATATTAGCCGGTCTGATTTTTTTCTTTGTTTTGGAAAAATTTCTCTTATGGCGTCATCGCCACGGACATTTTGAAGAAGGGATTGAAAGCCGTACACACGATCACAGTCCTAAACCCCTGGGCGTAATGGTTCTTTTTGCCGATGGTGTTCACAATTTTATTGATGGAGTACTTATTACCGCCGGTTTTCTGGTTTCGCCGGCAGTTGGTTTAGCAACCGCGCTGGCTGTTATTTTACACGAGATACCACAGGAAATAAGCGATTTTGGTCTACTATTACATTCTGGTTTCTCACGCAGTCGCGCGCTTTGGTTTAATTTTCTCTCGGCCTTTATGGCTGTTTTCGGCGCTATTCTAGTTTTAGTTTTAGGTGGCGCGCTCGCGGATTTTACGCCCGCGGCGATTGCCTTCGCCGCGGGCGGTTTCATTTATATCGCCGGCTCGGACTTAGTCCCGGAACTTCAAAAAGAAACCAACCCGCGTAAATCCATCGGCCAAGTATTTTCCATTCTGATCGGTTTTGGTCTTATGTTTCTCCTGCTTTTAGTTGAGTAAGTTTGTTTTATCTGTATTAAAAACTGTTTAGCCCTTCACCGCGTCTTTCAATGCCTTAGCCGCGCGGAATTTTGGAACTTTGGTGGCGGCTACACTGACCTGTTCGCCCGTTTTAGGGTTGCGCGCCATGCGCGCGGCGCGCTGTTTGACCGAAAAGATTCCCAGACCCGCTATTGAAACTTCACCCCCGTTTCTAAGCTCGGAAACGATCGAGCCAATCATCATATCCACGATTTCTTCGGCCTGTGTTTTGGTGCCACCCAGCTTGCCGTAAACCACTTCTACTAAAGATTGTTTATTCATTTTGATATATAAAGATTTTTTGATAATACTCGACCGCTTATTAATAACTAGGGGTATTTTAAATCCCCAGCCGGGAAAACGCAATAGCATTGCGTAGTTTCCGGAATTCTGTATAATAGGGCTATTATTAATTAACTTTTAAAAGCACTATGGCAAAAATGACTAAATCGCAAACGATTGCCGCGCTGGCTGATAAGCTCGGCAAGTCAAAGAAGGAGGTCGTAGAAATGATGGACGCGTTCGTGGACTTGGCTTATAAAGAGACCAAGAAATCGGGCGAGTTCACGGTACCCGGACTCGGTAAGCTTGTAAAGAAGCACCGCGCCGCTCGCATGGGCCGTAACCCAGCCACTGGCCAGACCATTCAAATCCCGGCCAAGACTGTGGTTAAATTCCGCATGGCCAAGTCCGCCAAGGAAGCTATACTCTAGATTCTTTCCCGACTTCTAGTCGGGGTGGCTACTTAACAAAATTCCCCCGCCGAGGCGGGGGAATTTTGTTATTGCCCCATGTGGATAAACTCCCTTTACGCATTTTTGCCATTTGCGGTATTATTTATACGCGAGCCATCTAAAATTATGTTAAGGCTCCTAGGAGTTATCATTTAAGGCCGGTGCCTCGCTAGTCACGAGGTTGGCGTTTTCTCTTGTTTATGAGAGAAAAAATTCAGCCAAAGGCTGATCCGCCTCTGGCGGAAAAAAAATAATATGAATAATAAAAATTTAGTCATGATTGTTGTTCTGGTCGTCGTTTTGGGTGGGGCATATTGGTATGGTTCCGCTCAATATAAAAAAGGTGTTGCCGCCGGTAAGGTCGCGGCCCAAGCCGACATTGAAGCCCAACAAAAAGAAATGGCCGCCAAGGCCGGCGATGACGCCGCCAAGGCCGCCAATCCTTTCAAGGTCGCCAATCCTCTGGAGGGCGTTTCGTCTAATCCGTTTGAAGAGGCAAAAAACACCCTCAATCCTTTCCAATAATTATTAAAAGTTAAATTAGTATAAATATGAAAAGCTTTAAATTAACAAATCCGATTCCAGTCATAGCATTGGCGGGGCTTTTAGTGTTGTTGGCTTTAGGTTTGGCGGGACTTGTTTTTGCCCAAGAAGAAACAACCACGACGACTGAAACAACGACAACCGAAACCGCAATTTCCGCCGAAACCATCCCGACCGAACTTATACCCGTAGCGCAAGAGCTCGGTTGCGATACGCGTAGCGAGTGCGCCACCGCTTTTGACAAGAATTTCAATCAAGCCGTGGAAATTGCCATCAAGCATGACATTTACCGCGCCGATCCGGAAAAACAGGACTTGGCAAGCACTTATCAAAAAGAAGTGCTTGCGCGCTTAACCAGTATTTCAGCCGAAAATTTAGAAGATGAAATAATAAGAATCGCCAAAGATTTGGTTGCCAAGAAACCGGCTTTAGCTAGGGACTTGGGCGCCAGTAAAGCTAATGTCAACGCCGCTGAAACTATGGTTAAGGAAGTTAAGAATGCGGGCGTTAGTATGGATATTTGTAGCCAGTCCGAAGAATCGCTTGAGCGAGAACAGTTAATTGCTTGCTTGAAAGCCGTAAAAAATTTATCTAAAAAGTCTACCGTTATGGACGCTTATATTCCCAAAGAACGCATGAAAGGTGTGGAAGCTATTGATGTAGAGCAATTGGGTTCACTTGATGCTTCCTTAACAAACGGCGAATATCAACAACTCGGAAAAGTTA